>DATIEH010000197.1:0-14071 GCA_035455905.1 Binatia bacterium
AGCGACTCGTCTCGTTCGCCGAGACGGTGAAGAAAACCGATAAAACCGTTGCGCGAGACGACAGCTGGCGGGATGGACCAGTGGAAGAGCGATTGGCGCACGCTCTGGTGAAGGGAATCACCGATTTTATCGATCAAGACGTGGAAGAGGCAAGAAGCCGATACGGCAAGCCGTTGGCGGTGATCGAAGGGCCGCTGATGGATGGGATGAATGTGGTCGGCGATCTGTTCGGCTCCGGAAAAATGTTTTTGCCTCAAGTGGTAAAAAGCGCCCGGGTCATGAAAAAAGCCGTGGCTTATCTCACGCCGTTTCTCGAGGCGGAGAAAAGAGCGGCGCAGAACGTCGACCAGCGCATCAAACTGGTGTTTGCTACGGTCAAAGGCGACGTGCATGACATCGGCAAAAATATCGTCGCTGTCGTGCTTAGCTGCAATAACTACGACGTAATCGATCTCGGTGTGATGGTCCCGGCAGATAAGATCATCGATACGGCCATTGAAGAGAAAGCCGATATGATCGGTCTGAGCGGGCTGATCACGCCGTCTCTCGACGAGATGACCCATGTGGCGACGGAGATGAACCGGCGCGGTTTGAATCTCCCGCTCCTCATCGGCGGCGCGACCACGAGCAAGCGCCACACCGCGGTGAAAATCGCGCCGGCTTACGCGCACGAGACCATCCATGTGGTGGACGCCTCGCGCGCGGTGCCGGTGGTGGGCGCGCTCAGCAGACCCGAGGCACGCCGCGCGCTCGCTGCTCAAAACCGAAGAGAACAACAGGAGCTTCGCGAGCAGTTTGAAAGCCGGGCCGGAGCTCAACTGTTGAGTTACGAAGAAGCCCGGCAACGCAGCTTGCGCACGGATTGGGACGAGCAGCAAATTGCCGCGCCGGAGTTTATCGGTCGGCGCGTGCTAAACAAGTTTCCGCTCGGGGAGTTGGTGCCGTATATTGACTGGTCGCCTTTTTTTCACACTTGGGAGATGCGCGGGCGCTATCCGGATTTGCTTCAGGATCCGAGCCGCGGTCCCGCGGCGCGCGAACTGTTCGCCAACGCACAAGAACTACTGCGCGAAATCATCGACAAAAAATTTTTCACCGCTCACGCCGTTTATGGTTTCTATCCGGCGAACAGCGATGGCGATGACATCATTCTTTATTCCGATCCGACAGGCACCGAAACGTTGACCCGTCTGCATACGCTACGCCAACAGAAGGTGAATTCGAGCGGTAAACCGCAGCTCGCACTGGCCGATTACATTGCGCCCAAGGAAAGCGGTCGGATCGACTATATCGGCGCCTTTGCCGTTACCGCCGGGCATGGTTGTCAGGAACTGGCTGAACGCTTCGAGCGAGATAATGATCAGTACAACGCGATCATGGCCAAAGCGTTGGCGGATCGGTTGGCGGAAGCCTTTGCCGAGCTGTTACACAAGCGCGCGCGTGACGATTGGGGATACGGCAAAGCGGAGCGGCTGAGCCAGGAAGATCTCATTGCGGAAAAGTATCGCGGCATCCGGCCCGCGCCAGGTTATCCCGCCCAGCCCGACCATACCGAGAAGCCGCTCATCTTCGATTTGCTCGATGTCGGAGGCGCGACGGGAATCACGCTGACTGAGAGCTATGCCATGTATCCAGCGGCCGCGGTTTGCGGCCTTTACTTCGCGCATCAAGAAGCGCGGTATTTCGCCGTCAGCTCGATCGGAAGAGACCAGGTGGAGTCGTATGCCGCGCGTAAAGGCATGAAAGTGGCCGAAGTGGAGCGCTGGCTCGCCTCAATCTTGGGCTATGATCCAGCAAAGCAATGACGACTCGATGAATGTTTTTCCGCTCGCCGCCTAAAAAATGGCACTCGGAATCAGGTCACGGGTTGGCCTAAAGCGAAGGCGATTTGCCGCAGAACATTCTTTTCCGCGTCGGAGATCCGCTCACCACCGAATCCGAACAGACCGCCTTCGTTAGCCGCTTCGGCAACTCGCTGGCCGACCGTCAAAAGCCAGCGCTTGAACTCATCCGTTTCCGGACCTTTTCCCTTACTGTCGAGAAGCTCGTTCACTGCTTTGATATGTTGCAGCGCCGCGTCCTTACACTGCTCGGGATCTTTTAAATCCCGTGGCGGCTCGGGTTTGGTCTGGCGGGCTTTGAGATCAGCGGCGAGATCGGCGATGAGCGGATTGGAGCTACCCTTTTGCAGCATTTCCGCCATCGCCATACCCATCGACAACATCTCTTTCATTACTCCCCATGGACCATTCGGGCTTGCGCATGTCACCGCCAGTCCCACCATGGGAGCAGCCGCGACGATTTTTTTCCATTCCTCAGGTGTGAAATCGGTTTTACCTGGCATTGTCATCGCCTCCCTTGTTTAACCTTATCAATCTTAAGATACCGCGCCGACAGATACCCCGACAACCAGGAACGAACAGCAGTTTCTAGAATGGAGCAGTCGAGAACTGCGCCGTCGCAAACACTTCTTCGGCTGCGCGAAAGCCGCTCTCGATCGCGCCGTTCATATATCCCTGCCATTTCGTGCTGGTATGCTCACCGGCAAAGAACACTCGCTTGTACGGGAGGGCCAAGATTCGGCGCTCCGCCGACGATCAACACTGATTCGCTGGCCACAACATTCCATGTGTCATGGGTTTGGGCGGCTCGCAAACTGCCGGTGATAAACCTTCACGGTTTTAGCACGACCTTCAGACAATCATCGTCCTTGTTCAAAAACATCTCGTACCCCCTGGGCGCCTCCTCGAGCGATAGCCGGTGAGTGATGACAAAGCTGGGATCGATATCGTCGTTTTGAATCCTCTCGAGTAGCGGTGCGAAATAGCGCTGCACGTGTGTTTGTCCAGTTTTGACGGTGAGCCCCTTGTTCATGAGAGAACCGAGCGGGATTTTATCGTCGAAACCGCCATAGACCCCGGGAACCGAGACAGTTCCGCCTTTGCGACAAGCCATGATGGCTTGGCGAAATGCGTGGGGCCGATCGCTTTCCAACATCAACAATTGCTTTACGCGATCGTAGGCGCCAATCACTCCCGGCACATGTGCTTCCATACCCACTGCGTCGATGCAGGCATCGGGGCCAAGCCCGCCGGTCATCTCCATCAGCGAATCGTAGACGTCGCATTCCTCGTAATTCAGCACCTCCGCTCCGACTTTTTCGCGCGCGATTAGCAAGCGGTAAGGAAACCGATCGATGCCGATCACCCGCTCCGCTCCAAGCAAGTAGGCGCTTTTCATTGCGAATTGTCCCACTGGCCCGCAACCCCAAACAGCAATGGTATCACCGGGCTGAATATTGCAGTTCTCCGCGGCCATATAACCGGTCGGAAAGATATCCGACAAAAATAAAACTTGTTCGTCGCTCAGGCCGTCGGGAATTTTTACCGTGCCCACATCGGCAAAGGGCACACGCGCGTATTCCGCCTGTCCACCGGCGAAGCCGCCGAGCATGTGGGTATAGCCATAAATTCCCGCGGGCGAATGGCCGAAGAGCTTTTGCGCCATCCAGGCGTTGGGGTTGGAATTCTCACAAAGAGAAAAAAGCTCTCTTTGACAAAAAAAGCACTTCCCACACGAGATCGGGAACGAAGCGACTACTCGATCGCCTGCCTTCAGATTGTGAACTTCGCTCCCGACCTCGACGACTTCGCCCATAAATTCGTGGCCGAGAATATCGCCCTTTTCCATGGTGGGCACGAAGCCGTTGTAAAGGTGCAAATCTGAGCCGCAGATCGCAGAAGAGGTGATCTTGATTACGGCGTCACGATTGTTGAGAATCTCCGGTTCGGAGACGTCGACAACTTGAACGTCCTTTTTGCCATACCAGCAGTTTGCTTTCATGGGATTCTCCTTCTTATCACGCGGCGGAAGGTTGGTACTCCGATCTCGAATCGACCTGCCGTCTAACCGCCTGGTCATATTTCCAGGAAGTTCCGCGCGCGCGGCCGGCGGGCTGGCCCTTGGTCGTGATGATTTCTCCGGTTTCCATGATTTGTTTTAGGTGGTGCAAATCCTCATGAATTTGTTGCTGCGGCTCACGACCGAAAAGCTTCGCCACCCTGGCTCCGAAAATGCCCGCGGGCGGGCTGTATTGAAGGTGGACTTTGACATACGTCCCGCGTCCGCCCGGAGCCGTTTCGAACCGGACCGAACCGTAGTTCTCGACTTGCGCTCCTGGGAGCGAATGCCAAGCAATCAGCCGATTCTCTTCTTCTTCGGTAATTTCAGCATCCCACTCGATGCGCTTGCCCGCAGGGCCTCTGACGCACCAGTGCGAGCGGTTATCGCTCAGCGTGTCGACCGACTCGACATTGCTCATGAATCTGGGCAGGTTTTGAAAATTACGCCAGAATTTGTAAACCGCAGCTGGTGAACAGTTGATTTGGATCGAATTTCTTACCTCTATCGTGCGCGCGCTAAGCGCAGCATCATTGTTTCGGCTAAGCTCTTGGGCATAGCGGATGTCTAAAACCGTGATGCCAGCAACCGCCGCGCAAGCCAGTCCGATATTCGCCGGTTTCGCCGTATCAGAATTAAGTGCCATGCCGAGCCCGGCGATATCGATCACAGCTCCGCCGGCGCGTGCCCAGAGCCAGCCTGACGGACGCCGTCCGGTCAAGATTCCCACGCCAGAAGCAATTTCGCGCAATCCCATTACGCGCAGCAAAAATCCATGATGTTTGATGCCAAGAAAGCGCTCGAGGGTTCTCGGCGCCAACACTTCCGCTAGCCCGAGCCCAATGCTAAACCAGCCGAGCCCGCGCGCGACGGTTTTTTCATTTCCGTCGATCAGAACGCCGAGCTGTTGTTGGTCCCATGCGCTGCGCGCGACGTTTGTCAGTGATCCATCATTCCAGTCGCCTCGCCTCTCAACCGGTTCTGAGAATTGCGCGCCACTTCGCTGACGTCTCTCAATTGCGAGATCTCTTGGTATTTCCATTTTTCCTCCGTCAATGCTTTCTTGACTCATGAAAATAACCCAGGGAATTGTGCAAGAAGCGCGCCCAATTCGCGTCAGCCGCGGGCGATACATAGCTGATGTCAGTTCCGGTTTGGAACACCGGCCAAAAGCACTTACGCGCGCATTTTATGTCTGTGGTGACCCACAAAAATCTGACGGATGTCAGATAATCGTTACAACGAGAGCGAGAATTATTAGATGCTGAAGAGAAAAGCGGGTTGCGCGTTCTGGATCGTTGCCGTCGTATTTGTATGAATCTAATCCAATGAGCGCTGCAATTTCCGTCCTGAAACTAATAATAGAGCAGCGCGGCGGTGTCTTAGATTTGCAATATATGGTGCTCGGGTAAGCCCAGGTATGACAGGAGTTGGAGTCAGCTACACATTCAATCGATACGTTTTGTGTTACAAAGCTCGTCCGTCAAATTGCTCGACAGGTATCGCCTGGAGGTCTACTCCATCTAGGCAACGAATGTTGATCGCAGCTATCGCTTGACCTTTGGGATCGATCCCTTCGGCATAAGGATGAATGCCACAGGTTCGGCAAAAACGATGGCGGATTACGTGTTTGTTAAACTGATAGGTGCCGATGTTTGCATCGGTCGCATGGACGGTCAATTGCGCGCGCGGCACGAACCACAATAGCGATCCTTTGCGCGAACAGATCGAACAATTACAGGCCATCGCTTTGTCGATGAGACCTTCCACTTCGAAAGCGATGTTGCCGCAATGGCAGCTTCCTCGATATTTCACTTGAGCTCTCGTCGCTTACTCTAGCGATAGAAAACTTTTTTTGGCGCTGGAATTTTTCCGTAGTGAACTTCGCTGTTAGCTGAGCTCGCGCCGCGGCGCAAGTCGCCAGCGGCCGTAGGCCACGAACAAGCAGAGAATTCCAACCGCCAATGGCACGAGCGAGATAGCGATTTGGCCTGTCATGATCGTAGTCGCTGTGGCACCGATCATAATAATTACGAGTCCGGCGGCAGCGAGGGGTGTCAGCCCCGGACGAATGCCTAGCAGCCAAGGCAGAACCAAGCCGAGGCCGCCAAGCACTTCGCAGACCCCGATGAAACGGAGAAACAACCCGGGCATGGGTATCTGCTGCGTCATTTCTTCGATCGGCATGATGAGCTTCATCCCACCCGTGAATAAAAAGAGCAGCGCGAGCAGGGTTTGAACAATCCAGAGAATTATATTCATGATACTCTCCCCGCGGCGCCGTCATTGCGGCCCTCTATAGAAAATTACCAATAAAAAGGGCGCGCAAAATCTTTGCCCAAAAAATTATGCTACGGGGTCGTTCCACCCGCGAGGAAATCCGCAAGTTTGTCCAAACTCTGTCTCCAGCCCGCTTCCATTCCGTCCAGCATCTTTGCTGCGACGGATGCAAGCCCGACCGCGCTCGCTTGCACCGTGATCCGTGTTCTTCTGCCGATCTCGTCGAAGGTAACGACCGTCAGCGCTTCGAGCAAGGGATTACTTGCCTCATCGCGTGCAATTGCGCTGAAGGAGATGCGTTCGGGTTTGACGACGGCCTGAAAATTCCCGGTCATTGGATAGTCGACGCCGTCGGGGCCGCGCATTACGATCTTAAGCGCGCCTTCCGGGCGTGCATCGGCCTCGCAAACCGGAATGGTGAAATGACGGGGTCCCCACCATCGCGCCATTTGACTTGGATCGATCCATGCTTGAAATACCCGTTCCCGCGGCGCATCGATGTCACGGCTGATGAGCACGACGCGTTTTGCCGGGGCCTGAATGTTATCGGTGTTTGATTCGGCCACAGTCAATCTCGGTCGACGCAAAAACCTGCAAGTTGCCTCATCTACCCGCCGGCGATCGCTCCTACGATCATGAATGGCTCGGCGCCTGTCGCAATCTCATTTGGCAGCGGCGCGTCCGGAGATTCGTGCGAAAGATCCTGGCTACAAGCAAAAAAGCGCACGAATGCGCGGCGCCTGTGGGTCGTTTGATCACGAACGGTGCCGCAGAGCATCGGGTAGCGCGCCTCGAGCGCATCGAGCACGGTGCGCTGGGTAATTTCACCGCTGACGGTAAGCAGTACTTCGCCATCGACATGCGCAAGTTTACGCAAATGAGGCGGGAGAGTCACGCGGATCATGGCACTGTTTGAGCTTCCACCGACACCACCGGCGGAAGATCTCGGACAATCGCGGTCCAGGTGTCGCCCGCATCAGCCGAAGCGTAAACCTGCCCGCCCGTGGTACCGAAGTAGACACCGCATTGCTCAAGCGAGTCCACCGACATGGCATCGCGAAGCACGTTCACGTAACAGTCATTCTGTGGCAGACCTTTGGTAAGCGGCTCCCAATCATTTCCTCCCGTGCGGCTGCGATAGACGCGCAATTTACCGTCGAGCGGAAAATGCTCCGAATCGCTTTTGATCGGCACGACGTAGACAGTATTCGGCTCGTGCGCATGGACGTCAACGACAAAGCCGAAATCGGTGGGCAGGTTACCGCTGATCTCATGCCAAGATTCACCGGCATCATCGCTCCGCATAACATCCCAATGTTTCTGCATATACAATATGCCGGGTCGTGCAGGATGCATGGCAATGTGATGGACGCAGTGCCCGACCTCCGCCGTTGGATTGGGAATGTACTGCGAATAAAGGCCGCGGTTGATAGGCTGCCATGTTTTGCCGCCATCCTCAGTACGAAATGCACCGGCCGACGAGATCGCGATGAAAATACGACTCGGATTAGTCGGATCGACAATAATGCTATGCAGGCACATGCCGCCTGCGCCGGGTTGCCAATGAGGCCCGGAACCGTGCCCGCGCAGCCCGGCAAGCTCGTGCCATGTCCGCCCCCCGTCGCTGGAACGAAACAATGCGGCATCTTCGACGCCGGCATAGACCGTGTCCGGATCCGTGAGCGAAGGTTCGAGATGCCAAACGCGCTTGAACTCCCACGGATGCGGTGTGCCGTCGTACCACTGGTGCGTCGTCAAGGGTTTGCCGGTCTCAGAAGACGTATCATAAACAAACTTATTACTCTCAGCTTTGGGCATTCCCTCGGGCGTTCTGGTCGATTCTCCTTCAGGGGTTCCGGGTTGGTGCCACGTTTTCCCGCCATCATCCGAGCGTTGAATGATCTGGCCGAACCAGCCGCTCGATTGCGAAGCGTACAAGCGGTTCGGATCAGCCGCGGATCCTTTTAAATGATAAATTTCCCAGCCGGCAAAGTGCGGGCCGCTAATTTTCCAATCCGCGCGCTTGGCATCGGCAGTCAGAATGAATGCGCCCTTGCGTGTGCCTACCAGAACCCGAACACTACTCATAATTCCTCCTCATAGTTTTTTGCTGAGCCTCATTCAGTCATATGACGAATGAGCCGCGACGTTAAGGACATTGACGGAGGAAAAATAAATTCAAAACTAAAGAGACGTGTCAGTCAACCGGAGTAGCCGAATGCAAATATTCGCCGAAGCGGCTCAACGCGGGCCGCGACCCGGTGATCACAAGAGGGGACTTCCGGCGGGGTCCCAAAAATGACACGATATCATAATAGTAAGCGGTCATTGGAGATTGTATTGCTCGCCTACATCATGCAAAGTCTTGTGAATATGCGGTGGAAGCAGGTTGCCGTTTGGGCTGGTGTAATACTGATGAGTTTCGCCGGTTTATCTCAGGCGCAGGAATGCACCGTCTTGGAAGATTTTGCCGGTTCGAAACCCAACAGTTTTCCAGCCGGTTGGAAACCGCGAGAGGAGGCCGGAAAAAATGTCTATGTGCTCGCCAAAGACGGGGACATGTTTTTCGTTCGCGCCAGAGCTAGCGATGGAAAGTCCTCCGGCAATGGCAGCGAGGCTGACCGGCCCGTTAAATGGAATATCGAGGAATATCCGATTTTGAGTTGGAAGTGGCGGCCCCGGGTTTTTCCCCGAGGGGGCGAGGAACAGAACGGAAAGGATGACAGCGTCCTCGGCGTCTATGTTGGCTTTTGTCCTCCCGACGACGTAACTGTGTGCGAACGCGCGGTTAAAGGACAGCTCGGATGGACGGATCGGATTTCGCTCTCGCGACTGTACCTTACAAAGGGAGCCGGATCACTAAAGTATATTTGGAGTGAACAGTTATCCAAAGGCTTGGAATTCGAGAGAGGCGGCAAGGCCGTCAAGGTCCTCCAGCATGGTGTTCCGGCCAATCGCGATCAATGGGTCGAAGAGCGCATTAATGTAGCGGTGGATTATCGAAGACGCTTCAGTGCGCAAAAACTACTCAACCCCGTAGGCATCTCCATTTTGACCGACTCGGATGATACGCAAAGCGTCGCAGAAGGAGATTATGCCGATTTCAAAGTATGCCGCGAGTAGGAGAGTATCGCGTCGGCAGTGAACAGCGGAAGAAACGATGAGGGCTTAACGGAAGAACCGGTAGATCCCACTAAAATAAGTTTAAGTAGCGTTCTCGGTACTCTACGTCAAGCCACATCTGCATGAAGAAAAAACAGCTACGAGGCGCCATCATCGGGTATGGTTTTGTCGCAAGTAAAGGACACATTCCCGGTTATTTAGAGCGGAACCGAATCCAAGACGACGTGGAAATCGTCGCCCTCGCCGACGTTTCCGTGAGCCGCAGAACCTTGGCCCAGACTGTGCTCCCGGAAGCTCACATTTATTGTGATTATCGCGATCTCTTGAAATCGGAATCGGCGCATCTCGATTTCGTGGATATCGCGACCCCGCCTCACGATCACGCCGCTATTGCTCACGCGGCCCTCTCCCGTGGGGTGCACGTTTTGTGCGAGAAGCCTTTGACCTGTACGACGGCCGAGGCTCGCGCTCTGCTCAATCATGCCAGGCAAGTGCAACGGGTGATCTTTCCCTGTCACAATTACAAGCATGCGCCGATGATCAAGGCGATTGGCGAAATTATTCAAAGCGGTCGAATCGGACGAGTTCGTTCGGTGGCACTCAATACCTACCGGAACACTCATGCAAAAGGTGTGAAGGAATGGAACTCGCATTGGCGCCGGGAGAGCCGCTACAGCGGCGGTGGTATTGCTATGGATCACGGTAGCCACAGTTTGTATTTGACCTTCGATTGGCTCGGCTCTTATCCGACGTCGGTGGCGGCGACGATGAACAACGTCGACTCCGGTCGATATGACACTGAAGACGAGTTTACGGCAGTGTTGGATTTTCCGACCGGTGTTGCTCGTATCTATCTTACGTGGACAGCGGGCGTCAGACGAATCAACTACGTGATCGAAGGTGAGGAGGGTGTCATTACAATGGAGGATGATGCGCTCACGATCGAAACCAACAGAAATGGGCATGTTCCCAGCATCACTGAAAAGTGCGAAAAAAAATTGATTCGCTCGTGCTGGGAGGATGCCAGCCATGCAGGTTGGTTCAATTCCTTGTTTGATGAATTTCGAAAGGCGATCAATGGCGGCGAGTTTGCGGGCAAAGACGCCCAGGAGGCGCTGTTATGCATCGAAGCCATCAATACCGCTTACCGGTCAGCCCGTGAAGGATCACGCCAACTACCGATTCCTTCGGCAGCGGAAATGTCTCGAGAAGTCAGATGAATCCTGAGTTGAAATATACCCTAGCAGTGGCGCTGGTGGTTTTATTTTTGGTGACCACCTACGGAGTGCGAGTGCTGGTCAAAGGACGCGCTCACTTCGATCGAATCGATCGGCAGGGGGGTAGTCGTTTGCTCAGTAAAGCCGCAATGGAGATTGGCTACTGGATTCTCTCGCCAGTGGCTCGAGCGCTCGCTTCACTCCACGTCAGCCCAAACCAGGTTTCCTGGATCTCTTTTGGATTTGGCGCTTTGGCAGGGCTGTTTCTGGCGCGAGGGCATTTCGGCTTCGGCGCGATCTGCGCCACGATTTGTGGTTTGCTTGATTCTGTGGACGGCATGGTGGCGCGGGTTTCCGGTGTCGCTTCGGACGCGGGCGAGGTTCTCGACGCCGCAATCGACCGCTACGTCGAATTCTTTTTTTTGGCAGGTTTGGCCATCTATTACCGTGAGCAATCAGCGTTACAACTACTGACGCTGATGGCGCTGCTCGGGAGCTTCATGGTCAGCTACTCCACCACGAAGGCCGAAGCGCTCCAGATCGAACCCCCCAACGGTCTGATGCGGCGGCCTGAACGCGCGGTGTATCTGACGGCCGGCGCTGCCTTGTCCGGGCCGAGCATTGCCTGGTTCGAGAGCACGCCGGAATTTGCCACTCCGTTGGCTTACCCCATGGTGCTAGCATTGGCCATGGTAGCGGTTCTTGCCAATTTCTCTGCCATCGAGCGGTTTTGGCTGATCACCAAGGCGCTTCGCCGGCGCGATGTCAAGCCGGTCGAGGTTTACGCGGGTACCGACGAAAAAAACCGATGTCAACCTCAGAGACGCAAGTGACACAGCATTCCGCCGACATCGAACTCTAATACCGTGCGGTATGCGAGGTCGTTTACAACTACCTTTGATGGTTTCCTTGCGCCGTTCGCAGATCGCCGCTATCTCGGCGACGATTGTCGATTTCGGTTCATTGATATTCCTGGTCGAGGTCTGTCGGGTTTGGTACGTTGCGGCGACCGCGACAGGCGCTTTTCTGGGAGCTTTGGTCAATTTTTTTCTCGGCCGGCATTGGAGCTTTGCCGCCAAGGACGGTGCAATTCACGGACAGGTGCTTCGTTACGCCGCGGTCTCGGCCGGAAGTCTGATGCTCAACAGTGCCGGAGTTTACCTGCTGACCGAAGACTTCGGTATCTATTATGCCCTCTCTAAGTTGATCACCGCTATTTTGGTCGGGCTTCTGTTCAATTTTCCACTGCATCGCCGATTCGTCTTTCGGCGGCACACTTACGCTCAATGAAAAACCCAATCCGGCAACCGCGACAACAAAAAGCCACAATCAAAACGGCCATCCCGGGACCTTTGAGTAAAAGCTTGCGCCAACGTGAAGATCAGCATCTGGCTCCCGGACTGCAAAATTTTGCTCTGCTCGCCGGCATCGCAGTGAAAGAGGCGCGTGGCAGCGCAATTACCGATGTCGACGGCAACACCTTTATAGATATTATCGGCGGTATCGGCGTAAACGCGCTCGGTCACAGCCATCCCGCATACGTTCAGGCAATTCAAACGCAAGTTCAAACGAGCAGCGTCGGCAGTTTTACGAGCGAACCGCGCGTCAAGCTGTTCGAACAGCTGGCGGAGCATCGTCCCGGTCCCGCGCTGCACCGCGTGCAGCTCTACTCAAGCGGGGCCGAAGCGGTCGAGTCGGCGCTTCGGCTTGCCAAGTCTCATACGGGAAAATATGAGTTCGTCAGCTTCAGCGGCGGCTTTCACGGCAAAACCATGGGGGTTTTGTCGCTCATGGGATCCGATTTCAAAAACGGCTTCGGACCGATGCTGCCGGGCTGTCACATCGCGCCGTACGCCGATTGTTATCGCTGTCCTCTCAAACTCGATTATCCATCGTGCGGGCTTGCGTGCGTCGAAGCGACCCGGCGTCAGGTGAAGCAAAACAGCAGCGGCAAAATCGCCGCTTTCCTGATCGAGCCGATGCAGGGCACGGCGGGTAACGTGATTCCACCCAAAGAATTTTTGCCGGCGATCAAAGAAGTCGCCCGCGAGTTCGACGCCTTGCTGATCGTTGATGAAATGATTACTGGCTTCGGCCGCACCGGTGAATACTGGAGTGCATGGCACTCGGGAGTGGAAGCGGACATCATTACGATCGGCAAGCAGTTCGGCGGCGGATTCCCGATCAGTGGAATTATCTCCACCGATGAAATCGCCAGCGCAAAGCCATGGTCCGATCCCTCCGGGTCTTCATCGAGCTATGGTGGAAACCCACTGGCGGCGGCCGCGGCGAGCGCGTGTCTCGGGATTATCGACGATGAGGCGCTCGTCGACAATTGCAGGCGAGTCGGCGAATACTTTCTCGAGCGAATTGCGGATTGGGTGGAAAGATTTTCATTTGTGGGCGATGTGCGCGGCGCCGGTCTGTTCATCGGCATGGATCTCGTGTCCGATAAAAACACGAAGGAGCCACTATCAAAGGTCTCGTGCCGGAGAATTTTTGACGAATGTCTCAGGCGCGGTCTTTTGACCATGACCTATACGCCGCGGGTGCGAATTCAGCCCGCGATGACGATCGATGAAGGAACCATCGACGGCGTGGTGGCGATTCTGGCAGAAGTGTTTGAGCAGGCGGATCGTGAAGGGTGGGCGAAATAAATACGGTTTGGCGCAGAGCAGTGCTATTTTGCGTTACCGGCGGAGGCGCGGGATATGTTCCCCGCCTTCCCGGAACCGTCGGTACTCTCGTTGCCGTGCCGCTCTCGATTGCGCTGAATCGGTTGGCCGCGGAGAAATTTCCGCTCGCGAGCGCTATCGTTGTCGTGTCAGTGCTGTGCGCGATCTGGTCAGCGACACGAGGCGCGGCAATTTTAGGACAGAAAGATCCGCAGATCATTGTCATCGATGAAATCGTCGGTTTCCTGGTGGGGAACTTTCTTGCTCCTTTCCGGTGGACGGTTCTCTTCTGGAGCTTTTTGCTTTTTAGCTTCTTCGATATAACCAAACCATTTCCCATCAACCGATTGGAACAGTTGCCCGGCGGAGCTGGTATCGTACTCGATGATGTCATGGCCGGTTGCTATACGTTTTTCGCTCTGCGTCTGTTGTTGTATTTCGGCTGGGTGTGAGCCATCTTCTAACACAATAATTTGTAAATACTCACTCGGCGGCTCCTCATCCGAAAGTTTCGCGGCCGGCCGATTCTTCCAAACCCTCAATCATGAATCGTCGCGGGTTTTTAAAACGTGCCGTCATTCTGACCGGCGGACTTTTATCTCTTGAGAGTTGGCCCAAGACTGCGGAGAGTGGTCCCCAGCTGAGTCGATTCGACTATGCGGCGCTCAAGGGCCACGCGCGGGCATTGGCAGGGCAACCCTATCATGCGCCCGATCGCGACTTGCCTGAATCGCTCGCCCACCTCAGTTGGGATGAGGTGCAGGCTATTCGTTTCCATTCCACTCTATCGCTTTGGTACGCGAAGCCCAGCCGCTTTCGCGTTCAGTTCTTCCATCGAACTCCGCTTTTCAAAGATCGGGTGCGTTTGGCTGAAGT
>DATIEH010000198.1:0-12618 GCA_035455905.1 Binatia bacterium
TCACATCGACCCAGTCGCCGCCTTTGCCCGGACGGCAATTCGTAGTATTTCCGCCATTGACCTTGTCGCAGAGTCCGAGGTTATAGCCGGCCTGGCCTACCCCGTTACCCAGGTTAGTCGCGTTGTACCACAAAATATTGGTCCCAACGCTCATGCGTGGCGCGATGAAGTACCACAAATCCCACTCTCTTAAGAGAACCGTGTTGCGATGGTATTGGGTGATCGTCCCGCTCGCGCCAGTACTAGGGATCCCTGTCTGGGAGCACAAAATGTTGCCCCCGCCGGGTCTGTTGGTACAATCAATGTCTAGGTTGGCGCGCTCAAAGTGCGTGCCGAACAAAATCGAACCGGGTGCTGTGGCCGAACCGGTCAGGAATCCTTTCGGGCTCCACAGGAACAGATCATCGCCGATCAACCAGCCTTTTGAGCGCTTGTGGGCCCTTGTGCCACCGTCATCAGCCGCGCTTTCCGTCGTATAAGCGAGTCGCAAAGTGTTCGGGCCGACTTGGTAACGGATACCGGCACCACGAGCAAAGACCCAGCCTTTCCCCAGATCGCCCGTTTGGATCAGGACTTGGCGGCCGCCATCGCCGTGGTCTCGGATGCTGAAACTTTGACAGCCGTTGTCTACAAAGTTGTTGGCTGCTGCTGGTTGGGCTGCATTTGCGCGGCCATCGACGTTACAGAACCAGTTGCCGGCTTCAAACGTCAAACCGCTGATCCATTTGTTTTTCACCTGCGAGAAAGGCATGATGTTGCCGTAGAGATTCCAGTTCTTTCCGCCCTGCTTGAAGCTCGATAGACCGTCATCGCCTTCGGCGATGCGCGAAAAGCCGATCTGGAATCTGCCGATGCGGCCAGGAATGCCGATGCCAGCAAGCGACCGGTCATCCCAGTTGAACGTCATCCCTGAGCCGGCACGGCCGGTGTTGAAACCGTTGTTGCGGCTCACGAGGTCGTATTCCGCCTGCGCGCCGACGGAGCCCGAACCCTGCCGCGACAAGCTCGTCCCAAAGGCGTTCTGCACTTCCATGCCGAACTGAACCGTCGGCAACCACGGATTCAGGTTTTCTGCGTGGAGGTTCACTGCGCCGCGCTGCAGTATCGAGCTTGTCCCAGTGGCGGTTGAATTTTTGGCGTTGCCGGTTCCAAAACCGTCTAGATCGAGGGTCGCTTCGATTTCCCACAGACAGTTGTTGATGCAGTAGAAAATCCCAGGCCTGAACCGGCGGCCCATCATCTCGACGTTTGACCGGCCCTGCTGAGTGCGTCCGCTTTCAAACTCATAGCGGAAATGCGACTCGAGGGTGAAACGAACGCCCCAAGCCTTATCCGCTGCTTCGATATTCAAGCCGTTGCCTGGACGATACTCAAATGTTGGAAGAGCGGCTGCTGCTGCGGTTGCCTCCTTCTTGAGCTCGACCTGCTGTTCTTTTAGCTGCGACAGCTCTTGCTCGAGCGATTTGATCTTATCATCGACGCTCTGAGCTCGTGCGCTACCGGCAGCTAGAAGGAACGAAGTTGCAATGCCCAGCACCCAAAACTTTCTGTCCATTCTTGCCTCCTTTTGCCTCTACGTATTTCGTAGTACTTCGGGCGCCTTTTTAGCCCAATTCCGGCGATTCTGTCAAGCCTAAAGTTGTAGTGAGTACGAAAAAATATTTACGCCGAAGGCTCAGATAATTAGGCCATTGTTACCTGTCCAAGGACAAAGAGAGCATTATTTGTCAGCAGAGGACACGACTCGGGGGAAGTCACAAAGCGAAACATGTTGATTTTGCTCGTGATCTCGCCCCCCGACGCACTGCCGGCTATAACGCCATAGCCCGCTTGTGAATTGGCTGGCCCACGGTTAGATTGGGCGTCAAAATGCTCGCCAAAAGAATTATTCCCTGCCTGGACGTTAAAGCTGGGCGGGTAGTTAAGGGTGTGAAGTTTGTCGGCCTCCGAGACGCCGGTGACCCGGTGGAAGTCGCCCGCGTGTACGACCGGGATGGTGCTGACGAGCTTTGTTTTTTAGACATCACCGCGTCGCACGAGAATCGCGGCATTATACTGGATGTGGTCGCGCGTACAGCCGAACAGATTTTTATGCCACTCACGGTCGGCGGCGGGATCAGCACGACCGAGGATATTCGGCATCTTCTCAGGGCGGGAGCGGACAAAGTCTCGATCAACACCGCGGCGGTAAACCGACCGGAGTTTGTCCGAGAGGCAGCGCAAAGATTCGGTAGTCAATGCATCGTTGTGGCGATCGACGCCAAACGGAGCGGCAACCATTGGGAAGTCTTTACCCATGGCGGCAGACATCCGACCGGAATCGATGCCTGCGAATGGTCCAAAAAAATGGCAAGCTACGGCGCGGGAGAAATTCTCCTCACGAGCATGGATCGTGACGGCACCAAAGCCGGTTATGATCTAGAGTTAACCCGAACGATCTCAAAAGCTGTCAATATTCCGGTGATTGCGTCCGGCGGAGTTGGTGAGCTTCAACACATCTACGACGGACTGACTGAGGGCGGAGCCAGCGCCGCACTTGCAGCGTCGATCTTTCATTTTGGTGAGTTCAGCATCCGAGACTGCAAGGAATTTTTGGCCGCACACGGCGTTCAGGTTCGTCCGTTGCGCTGAATCGCTGCCCGGCCGACGTGTTGCGCGATCAGCTTGAATCGTCAAACAGGCGCCAATGCGCGTTTCCGCGGTGGGTCGTAAAAAGGCGTTTTTACGACCGTCGCACTTGCGGTCTTTCGCCGATGCTCGACGGTAACTTCGACCTCGAGCACCGTTCCGGGAGCCGCGCACGGTTTGTTTACTGTTGCGAGAGCGATGTATTTCTTCAAGATCGGCGACCACGCGCCGGTGGTTGCATGCCCGATCTGCCGATCATCCTTGTAGACTGGTACTCCGCCGCGCCAGGCCGCTAACGGAAATTGCGGCGGCAAACGAGCCTGTTGAAAAAGATATTCGTAGTCACTGAGACTGATTTCCACGCCTACGATTTGGCGTGACCGCGCCGGATCCGTTTCCTCTCGTAATGCCCGACAACCGACAAAATCACTCTTGCTCAAGTCCACCGTCCAACCGAGTCCGATCTCAAACGGAGAATACCGCTGCGATGGAATCATCGCTTTCTCGGCGCTGATGTAATCGACGTCGAGTAGAATAAATCCTGCCTCGAGGCGCGCCACGTCTAATGCCAGCATGCCCGCCGCTTTGATGCCGAAGTACTTGCCCTTTTGAATGAGCGCATCCCACACCGCGCCGGCGTAAGCTGCGTCGAGCCAAATCTCATATCCTAAGTCGCCGGTATAGCCGGTGCGGGATACGATCACAGGAAGGCCGTCCATCTTTGCAGGGCTGAGCCGAAAAAATTTAAGAGCGTGCAAATCCACATCGACGAGTCCCTCCAAAATCCGCAGTGCATTGGGGCCTTGGAGCGCCAATGCGGCGATCTGCTCGGAAACTTCCTCGATAACTAATTTCATACCCGTCGCGTTGAGCCTCAGCCAGCGCAAACTCGGCTCAGCGAGATGAAAGCGAAACTGATCCTCCGCCAAGCGAAAAACGGTGCCATCTTGAATAACTGCCCCATCGTCCTGACACAGACATCCGTAAAGGGCCTGACCGATCGAACATTTCACCGCGTCCCGCGTCATCACGCGATTAACCAGCCGCAGCGCGTCCTTACCGCGGACATCGTATTTGTAGAGCGGAGAGACATCGATGAGCGCGGCGGAATTCCGAATGGCGTGGTACTCGTAGTCGTGCACGACATCGTAGGAGCTGGCGACAAAATAACCCGACCAAGTGCGCCAATTTTGGCTCACACAAAGCGGCGCAGTTCGAGAGTGGAAAGCTGTCCCAATAGGCATTCGGCGATTCGCGATTGTAAGCTCGGGTGCGCTCCTCGCGTTGACTTCGCAGACGAAATTACCAAATATGCGCTCTTAAGCAAATTACATCCATGGCAAATTACGACGCGATCGTGATCGGCGCCGGTCACAACGGCCTCACCGCCGCCGCGTATCTAGCAAAAGCCGGCAAAAAGGTTTTGGTCCTCGAGCGCCGTCACGTTCTCGGCGGAGCCGCCGTAACCGAAGAGATTTACGCCGGCTTTAAGTATTCAGTTTGCTCGTACGTCGTTAGTCTGCTTCGCCCGGAGGTCATTCGCGAGCTCGACTTGCCGAACCACGATCTCGAAATCATCCCGCTCGACAGCACCTTCACGCCGATGCCGAATGGCGATTATCTTTTTCGCTCCGGCGATCACGCGAGAACCCGCCGGGAAATCGCGCGCCATTCTGCCACTGACGCCGAAGCTTACGAGGAATACGGTCAGTTGATGGTGCAAATGGCAATGGCCGTAAAGCCTCTGCTCGCCATGATCCCTCCTGAGCCAACGAGTTGGTATCCGGGGGACGTCTTCGGGCTTGCTCGCCTTGGCAATCATTTTCGGCGTCTTGGCGCGAAACTCTTTTACGATCTCGCCAAACTCATGACCATGAGCTCGGCCGACTTTCTCGACCAGTGGTTCGAAACCGACGTTCTCAAAGCGACCATGTCCGCCAGTGGCATCATCGGTACTTTTATGGGCCCGCGTTCGCCGGGGACAGCCTACGTGCTGCTCCACCACTATATGGGGGAATTGGACGGCGCTTTCCGCTCTTGGGGTTTTGCCCACGGCGGTATGGGGACGATCAGCCGAGTGATCGCGGATGCGGCGCGCCGCCACGGCGCAGAAATCAGATCACAGGCTCCAGTGGATCAGATATTAATCAGGCGTGGCCGGGCCTGCGGCGTGGTGCTCGCATCGGGCGAGGAGATCCACGCTAAAGTTATCGTTTCTGGAATCGACCCCAAACAAACTTTTTTGAAAATGATCGATTCACAATGCCTCTCTCCAGAGTTCAAGAAGCAGGTGAGTCATTTTAAAATCCGCGGTTCCTCGGCTAAGGTTAATCTCTCGCTCGATGCGCTTCCCGACTTCACTTCAATGCCCGGTGCGGGGCCGCACCTTGCCGGTGCGATTTCGATCAGTCCGAGCATCGATTACATCGAGCAAGCTTATGATGAGGCGAAGTACGGCGATTTCTCGCGCCGTCCCTACATGGACGTCATCTTGCCGTCCGTGCTTGATCCCTCGATGGCGCCGCCGGGGAAACATGTGATGTCGATTTTTGTGCAGTACGCGCCTTACGATCTAAAATCCGGCGTTTGGCCGGAAAAACGTGAAGCGCTGGGCGATACGGTAGTCGATACGCTGAGTGAATATGCACCAAACCTGAAAGACATCATTCTTCATCGTCAGGTGGTTACGCCCTGGGACTTGGAAAAAGAATTCGGCCTTACGGAAGGAAATATTTTTCAGGGCGAGCTCACTTTGGATCAGCTCTTTTTCCTCCGTCCGGTGGCCGGTTGGGCAAAATACCGAACTCCGATCAAGAATCTTTATCTCTGCGGTGCCTGCACCCATCCGGGCGGCGGAGTGATGGCAGCGTCGGGGCGGCTCGCGGCTTTGGAAATACTCAAAGACACGCGATTCAGCGTGCTGTAACAGCCGTGGCGAACTACGACGCGATCATCATTGGTGCGGGCCACAATGGTCTTGTGGCCGCGGCTTATCTTGCCAGAGCCGGGAAAAAAATCCTGCTTCTGGAACGCCGATCGGTTATCGGCGGCATCGCCGTTACTGAAGAAATCTTTCCCGGTTACAAAGTTCCTACCTGCGCGCATCTCGCCGGAACTTTCTCGAAGAAAATTATCTTAGAACTCGACCTTGACCGTCATGGCTTTGAGCTTCTCCCGCTGAGTCCCCTCCTTTTTGCGCCGACACAGGACGGAAACGGGCTCATCATCCCACGTGAGTTCCCCAAGGCGGCTCAGGAGATCGCCAAGCACTCGAAATCCGACGCAGATCGATTCCAGCCATTTTGCTTGTTGTTAAAGCGACTCTCGGAGTTTCTCGCGAAGCTCTATGAAGCGCCGCTCCCGAACAAAGCCAATCCGAATAATTTTCACCTGGCAAAAATTCTTGAACTCGCTTGGAACTTTCATCGACTCGGCAAAAGAGAGATGCACGAGCTTCTTCGCATCTTCCCCATGAGCAGTGCCGACCTTTTGAATGAATGGTTCGAAAGCGACTTGCTCAAGGCAGCATTGGCGGGACGCGGCATGCTCTCTTCCTTTGTCGGCCCGCGCCAACAAGGAACCGCCTTCAATCTACTGCATCACCAGCTTGGCGACTCGAACGGCGCGCTTCCGACGGCAGGTCTCGTCCGCGGTGGTATAGGTACTTTGACCGAAGCTCTTTTCGCTGCCGCAAAAAGCTATGGGGCAGAAATCCGCCGCGCCACGGAGGTCACCCACATTACTACCGCCAACGGCGTTGCGACTGGTATTGTTCTAGAAAGCGGCGAGGAAATCCCAGCAGAGCGCATCGTTTCCAGCGCCGACGTGAAGCACACGCTTCTTGGCCTGGTCGAGCCAACGGCCCTGGATCCGCACTTTTTGCTGCAGGTGAAAAACATTCGCAGCCGGGGCACCGTCGCGAAAGTCAATCTCGCTTTGGATACCTTGCCCAAGTTTTCCTCGAATGATCAGGCAGTGCTCGGCGGCATCATCCAGATCGGTCCGACTTTGGATTATCTGGAGCGTGCCTGTGACGATGCGAAGTATGGCCGTTTTTCACAGCGGCCTTTTTTGGAAATCACTATTCCCACCGTCGCTGACCCGTCGCTCGCTCCCGCAGGCAAGCATGTCATGTCCGTCTGGATGCAGTCAGCGCCGTACGAGCTTCGGGAAGGTAACTGGCATGCCGAGCGGGACGTTCTCGGCGATGCTGTGGTTCGCACACTCGAAGACTACGCGCCGGGTTTTACGAATACGATTCTCCATCGGCAAGTGCTAACACCGCTTGATCTCGAAGACATCTACGGCTTGACGCAAGGCCATCCGTATCATGCCGAAATGGCGCTGGATCAAATCTTCTTCATGCGCCCGGTTTCGGGCTGGTCAACCTACCGAACGCCCGTCAACAATCTCTATCTCTGTGGTTCGGGCACACACCCGGGTGGCGGCATCACTGGACTCCCCGGTTACTATGCTGCTCGAGAAGTTCTTAAAAACTGGCGTTCAAAAAAGTGATATTCGTCTGGGAATCTTAGCTGCCGCGTGATAGGCAGAGGCCAGTCCGGTTACCAATCGACCATGAAAGTTTATTTAGGTCTACTTGAAAGCTCACGCCCTGATCAGACGAGAATTTTCGGCGAACTTGAGGACAAGCTCTTCGATGTAAATCTCGCCTGCGCCGCACATCTCGCGCAATCGCCCGCCGAGCGGGCGTCCGCGTATGCGCTCGCGGACTTCTACTTTCCCAAAAACATTCAGGGTTTTCTGGAACGTGGCGAATGCGCACGGAAAATGTTTGATCAGGTGACCGCTTTCGCACAAACGCAGGGCGCATCTAAACTCCGCGGCCCGGGCGGCGAAAAAGTCGTCTATGAAATCACCGAAATTCGGGTTTTGCCGCCGCTGCAAAAACCGAACAAATCATTTGTGATCGGGTTCTCGGACAGAGCTCGAGCCGAAACTCTGCCACGGGCCGAGATTCCCACAGCGTATTACAAATTGCCGCAAACCTTGATCGCCGACGGCGCTCCGATCCTTTGGCCAAAATTTTCCCAAGAACTCGATGCCGATGGCTGTTTCGCTCTGGTGATTGGCAAGCCGGGGAGGCGAATTCCGGCCGAAAAAGCCTGGGAATACATCGCCGGAGTTACGTTGATGGTCGACCTTACTGCACGCGATATCAACAGGCGCGAGGGACTCACCACGAATAATCTTCTCGGCAAAAATTTTCCCTCGAGCACTTGCCTCGGACCGGCAGTGCTGATCGGAGCGGCGCGAGACACGATCGAAGCCATGGAACTTGAGCTCTTTCTCGACGGCGAGACGAAGGGACGCTTTTCGCTCTCGAATTGCGTTTTCACCGTCGAACAAATCATCGCGCGCTGGTCGATTCTCGGCATCAACCCGGGAGACTGGCTCGCCATTGGCGCGAGCATGGCGCTTTCCGGTGATCGGTTGCACCCGCCTGTGCCGCTAAAAATCGGCTCGACAATCCGCTGCTCGTCCCCCCTGATCGGGACTCTTTCGCATCGAGTGTTTTCCGCTTAGATGCGGCGCTCATGAAGCTCGTCACCTTCTCATATCATGGCCATGAGCGGATCGGCGCTCTCGATCCCATCGGGCGGATTGTCGATTTACAGAAGGCATTCGCCTGCTTGCAGCGTGAAAATGAAACAATCCCGGACACCGACGAGTTTGCGGTTGCGGTTCTGGGTCGAGACATGCGCGAGTTTTTAGAGCACGGCGAAAAGAGTCTCGAAGCCGCGCGTAAAAGCTTGGCCCACATCGCTGCTACCGAACACGTCAGCAAGGAATGCACCGTCCTGCAGCCGAACGAAATTCGTCTGATGGCGCCTGTCCCACGGCCTGGAGCGCTGATTTCGGCAGGCAAAAATTTTTCCGATCACGTCGCCGAAATGACCTCCAAAAAGGGACCTGCGGCCCCCGTGGCATTTTTAAAGCTGCCGGGGAGTATCACCGGCCCCAATGAAGATATTCCTTATCCACCGGAAGTTAAAAATCTAGACTATGAAGTCGAGGTCGCAATCATCATCGGGAAAACTTGCATCGACGTGAGGGAAGGAGAAGCATTGGATTATGTTGCCGGTTACTCTGTCTTCAACGACATCAGCGCGCGCGACATTATCCGAACTGAAAATCGAACCGGTATTCATTTGATGGGCAAAAGCTTTCCCGGTTTTGCACCTATGGGTCCGTATTTGGTCACTGCGGACGAGATCCCGGACCCGCAAAGTTTGAAATTGAAGCTATCGGTGAATGGCGAACTGCGTCAAGAATCCAATCTGAACTATATGATCTTTAAAATCCGTGAAATGATCGCCTACTGGTCGCAGATGGAACTTCATCCAGGAGACGTCCTCACCACCGGGACTCCGCGCGGCGTCGCCGCCGGGCGAAAACCCGAACAGAGTTCGTGGTGGTTAAAACCCGGCGACCTCGTTGAAGCTGAAGTTGAAGGCCTGGGCGTACTCAGAAACCGAGTGATTGCCGAATCGTAGGCCGAGGGAGAGCAGCTATGCCGGGCGTGGAAAAATCCATTATCCAGCCGATGAGTCTTGTATACGGCCACAGCGAATGTCGCTATCTGGACGAAACCTTGCCCGTGCTGACGCGAGTTCTGTCTCTAGATGTAATCGAGCGGCGCGACCGTGAAGCCGTGCTCAAGCACCCGAACACCGCTTGGAATCTGATCGTGCATGCGGTCGGCAGCGAGGCCAAGGACAAACCCGAAAGGAACCACTATGGCGTCCGCGTGACGACCAATGAGGAGATCGATCACGCTTACCGCTATTTACTCGCCAACAAGGAAGCGCTCGGATTAAAGAAAGTCGTTAAGCGTAAGGAGCGCGCTGGCTCCTATTCGATGTTTTTTGTCGAACCGGGTGGCAATTATTGGGAAATCGAATCTTATGAGAATCGCCACAAAGCCGGCTTGCCAGAGGAAATCGCTTATCCTTGGAAAACTAGGCTCAGCGAAGAAAGGCTCCCTGGCTGCGGCTATATCCCGCAAGCGATGACCCACGGAACCATCGAGTGCACGAATCTGGATGCATCGATTAAATTCTATAAAACAGCGCTCGGGCTGGATGTCATTACTCATGTGCCCTCGATCAAGCCGCACGACATCAAACACCCTTTGACTCCGTGGTACATCGTGAGCCTGGAAGTTCCGAGCAAGAACAAACACTACCTCACTCCGCTCCAGCGCTACACTGTAAGCGTGGCATCATCTTCAATCTTGACGGCAGCGTACCGAGAATTCACGGAACGTCGTCACGAATTCGGCATCACCGGTATTGAACCGATCAACGACAATTTTTACGGTACCTCATTTTTGCTGCGCGATCTCGATCGCAATTGGTGGGAAATCGCCGTGCTGAAAAGTTGACCGGTGAATTTGAACGGAGGTCCCCTCGATGAACGTCAATGAACTCAATATCCGTAAAACCGCGCTACTCTTTTTTGACATGTTGAACATTTATTACCACGGCGCTTCGGAGGAAACGAAAAGAAGAATGAAGCCTGTAGTCGATAACGCTGTTCGTCTGATGCATGCGGCGCGCCAAAGTCGGATGCTCATCTACTATGCGATGGCGAATCACCGACCCGACGGCGAGAGTCGGAGCCTGCTGGTTACGGACACCGATATGCGCCTACGCCCGTGGCCGAATGATGACTGCAATCCTGCTCTACACGGCGCAACTGAAGGATCCTGGGAGCAAAAAGTCATCGAGGAAATCGCGCCGAAACCCGAAGATTACGTCATCCCCAAACACCGCTGGAGCACTTTTCATCAGACCTATTTTGACTTGGCGCTTCGCTCGCGTGGCATCGATACTCTGATCATTTCAGGCGGAGCGGTGGACGTCGGTGTCGCATCGACGGTGTATGCCGCCCGTGACCTCGATTATAACGTGATCGTTGTGCGCGACGCCTGTAGCAATACCCATGAGGATTCAATGGCCGCCTTCATGAATACGGTGTTTCCGCGTATGGGCCGCGTCAGAACCACCGAGCAGGTGCTCGGCATGATTCGAACCGCAACCACGGCGCAAAAATCTTGATCTCATTGGATTAATAATAGCGCTAGGCGATGAAATCCTCCTCGTGGCCTGAGAATCATCTAAGCTTAGCCGTAAGAGTTGAGCGCCTCCATTCAGAAACAATCCGTACGCTTCTGGGGCCCTCCAATGGCGGGCCGAGGGTGATATGTTGTTATTTGCCCAATTCGCTCTTGTAAACAAATTGCCTCTGGAGGTCCTCCGAGAAATGCCTGTTATCTTTCGCACCGCGCTTCTGCTCACCGCTTCTAATGTTTTTATGACATTCGCCTGGTACGCGCATCTAAAAAACTTAAACGATCACAAGTGGTATATTGCCGCGATTGCGAGCTGGGGTCTCGCCTTGTTCGAATATCTTTTGCAGGTGCCGGCAAACCGCATCGGTTACACCCAACTCAGCCTGGCGCAACTGAAAGTTACCCAGGAAGTGATCACCTTGTCGGTGTTTGCGCCGTTTGCGGTGCTTTATATGCGCCAGCCGCTAAAACTCGATTACCTGTGGGCAGGGTTGTGTCTGCTCGGAGCCGTTTATTTTATGTTTAGATCCTAACCGGAAGTAAATTCGTGGGCGGTCGGACAAAATCAATGATGTTGATTCTCCAAAAACCTCTCGGCATCGATCGCCGCCATGCAGCCGGTACCCGCTGCGGTGATCGCCTGTCGGTAAACGAAGTCCTGCACATCGCCGCAGGCGAAAACGCCAGGAACGTTGGTTTTGCTTCCGTCATGAGTGAGGATGTAGCCATTTGGATTTAGTTCCAATTGGCCGACAAAGAGCTTGCTGTTTGGCTCATGACCGATGGCGATAAAGACACCGTCCGTCTTGAAATCCTCGGTACTCCCATTGAGAACATTCTTAAGCCGCACGCCAGTGACGCCCCCGGCTTTCGCGTCGCCGTAGACTTCGTCGACGACGCTATTCCAGATGAAGGAAATTTTCGGATTTTTTTCGGCCCGCTCCTGCATGATTTTGGATGCGCGCAACTGATCGCGACGATGAACCACGGTCACTTTGGTAGCGAATTTTGTGAGAAACGTCGCTTCTTCCATTGCCGTATCACCGCCACCGACCACCACAAGCTCTTTGTCCCGAAAGAAAAATCCGTCGCAGGTCGCACATGCCGAGACGCCATGTCCCATGAGGCGCATCTCCGATTCAATGCCGAGCAGTTTCGCCGACGCTCCGGTCGCAACGATCAGGGCATCACAGGTCCAAATATCCTTGCCCACAGCCACAGTGAACGGACGTTTTCTTAAGTCGACCGAGGTGACCTCACCAAACAAAGTCTCCGTGCCAAATCGCACCGCTTGTTTTTTGAACTCCTCCATGAGCTCGGGGCCGAGAATTCCCTTGGGAAAGCCCGGATAGTTTTCCACATCGGTGGTAATCGTTAGCTGCCCGCCGGGTTGCGTCCCTTCGATGACGAGCGGCTCGAGATTGGCGCGCGCGGCATAGATCGCCGCCGTGAGCCCCGCCGCGCCAGAACCCAGGATAATGACCCTGTAGTGGCTTTTTTTATCCATTCGCTTTTTGTAACATAAATGCGCCGATGCAGAAAGGAACTCCGCCGTTGCCTGTACTTACTTTTACGCATCCGGAGCAATGCTTCTTTCACGGAAAATTGCGAAAGCAGGTGTTATGTCAGAGCTAAGTCATTTGGATGAGCAGGGACGCGCGCGCATGGTCGACGTGAGCGGAAAAGAAATAACCAGCCGGATCGCCATCGCCCGCGGCACCATTCACATGCGAGCGGAAACTCTCGCTCTTATCCTCGAAGACAAAATTGAAAAGGGCGACGTTTTCTCCGTCGCTCGGGTCGCTGGCATTATGGCGGCGAAAAAAACTCCCGAATTGGTTCCCATGTGCCACCCGCTCAACATCACCGCAGTTGAAATCGAATTAACTGCC
>DATIEH010000199.1:0-3574 GCA_035455905.1 Binatia bacterium
CGACGAATTGGGATACGATTTTTTCTCCACTACAGAGAGCTACGGGAGGGACTTATTTTCCTGCTCGCCCTTTCCGCTCGGGCTTTACGTGGCGGCGGCGCAGCGCACGAAGCGCATCCGGTTTCTCACCGGTATTGTCAGCGCGCCCGCGCATCATCCCGCGGTGCTCGCGAGCGAGGTCGCTGCCGCCGACTTGCTCACCGGGGGGCGAATCATGCTCGGTATCGGACGCGGCCATCCCTGGGTGCTCAATCGGCTTGGCCTTAACCCGGCCGAGAGCACGGCGCGCTTTGAAGAAAGCCTGCGCATGCTGGTTGAGATTTTCAAGTCCGATTACATCGAGAGCCTGGAGGGGCAATTCTGGCAAATCAGAGATTTTAAATTGAGTCCGCCGCCGCTGCAGCAGCCGCATCCGCCGGTTTACACGGCCGCAGCGACAACGCCCGAGAGCGCGATTTTTGCGGGGAGGCTCGGCCACGGATTAGTGCAGCCGGGTTACCTCGGCATTCCTTTCGAATTGGTGCAAGGGTTAACGGAGACTTACCGCGGAAATATTTCAGCCGCTCGATCGAGCGATGTGATTTTGGGGATCCATCTGCACGTGGCACGCGATCGGGAACAGGCGATTGAAAACGGCGCCCTCGCGCTCTCGTCTCAAGCCGATGTTTTCCTACGCTCGAGCCAAAGTCGGCCCAATTTGAGCGGCGTGAAAGAAGCCTACGCGACCAAGAGCGCCTCGCGCATCGCGTTCGAGAAATTATCAACGCCGGCGAAAGCGACGCGCGCGCTGGCGGAAGAAGGGACGAATATTATGGCGGTTTGGGGCACGCCGGATGACTGCATCGAGAAGATCAAGTTTTACGCCGATGCTCTTCGCCCCGAGCAGTTGATGCTCAATATCGCATCGGGAAGTCTGCCGCAAGAAAAGGTCTTGCAAGCGATGACATTGTTTGCGCAGGAAGTGATGCCCGCGGTACGCAGTCTTTCAGTGTAACCGCAACTGACCTCCGAGCTATTCGGGGTAATTTGGCCGCTAATGTAGAGCTTCCGCGCCATCGCCGAACATCGATTGCAAACCAGTTTGTCCGATTCGCTCTAGTGTTGGCAGATAATGCGTTCAACACATCATGGAGTTTTTTGTCATACCGGCGCAGGCCGGTATCCAGACGCCTTTATTTCCTGGATTCCGGAGCGCGCTAGCTTACGCCAGCGTGCCCGGAATGACGACATAAATATTTGAGCGGAACCAGACTAGGGTCTCATTAAAATCTATTTGATGACGTTTTCGGCGCGGAGGGTCGTGAGTTCGCTGGAGTTTAGTCCTAGGATTGCGCCGAGAACTTCATCGGTATGCTGTCCGAGGAGCGGCGCGTCGGCGCGGATGCTCGGCGGTGTTTTCGACATGTGTATCCAAGGAGCGAGCAAGGTCGTGGGGCCGGCCTTGGGGTGGTTGCGCTCGATGAAGGCCTGGCGTGCCTTGATGTGCGCATCTTCCAACACTTCACCCATGGATAGCACAGGCGCGCCAAAGTAATCGATGTTGCGAAGGCCATTCCAAAGCTCTTGGCGGTTTTTGCCGCGCATCCAGGAGCGGATCAGGTCGTACAGCTCCGAGCGATGTTGTTTACGCGCCGGCGCCGTGGCGAAACGCGCGTCTTCGATCAGATCGTCGCGTTCCATGAACTTCGCGAGATCGATCCAACCGCGGTCACTCAGATCCGGGATACGCAAAGTAAAATAGCCGTCCGCCGCCGGAACCGGCTTGTTGCCGATTTCGATGCCGATGAAGTGCTCGTGAAATTCGCTGATCATAAAACCGAGCAGCGCTTCCTGCATCGATACAACAATCCTTTGCCCCTCGCCCGTGCGCTCGCGCGCATGAAGCGCTGCCAAAATACCGCACACCATGCTCACGCCTGCGGCCTCGTCACCGATGCCGATCGCTTTCGTTCCGGGCGCGCCGCTGTAGTTCCAGCCCGTATGAGTCCAACCTGTCATGCTATTATTCGTATGCGCGGTGCTGCCGTAATCCTTGTACGGTCCCGATTCGCCGAATCCGCGCGAACAGGAATAGATCACGCGCGGATTTATTTTCCTCAGATCCTCGTAGCCCAGACCGAATTTTTCCATCTGCCCGGCATGGTAGTTCTCCACCACGACATCGGCTTTGGCAATTAGCTGCCGCGCTAGCTCGACCGCGCGCACCGTTTTGAGGTTGAGCACGACACTTTTTTTATTGACGTTGATCCACAAGAATTCGTAGGCGTCCACTTTAGCGGCGGGCGGCATCCATGAGCGGCGAAAACCGTCGCCGCCGGGCGGTTCGATCTTGATGATTTCCGCCCCCATGTGGCCGAGCAGCATCGTGCAGAAGGGACCATTCAAAGCGTGGGTAAAATCGATTACCCGAATATCATCGAGGGCGCCCGGCATAGTGCCTCCTTCTCATGTACATGGCTGTATCGAACGATGCGCTTGGTGCGCAAACATTTAGAGACCGTAAAATGTGTTTGCGTTGTCATAAAGAATTTTTTGCACTGCAGAGCGGGAAATCTCCCCTTGGTCGGCACGTTCTTTGAGCAGGCGGGGAAATTCGTATTCCATCGAGGAATCCCTGTGGGTGTAATCGGAGCCGATCATTAGGCTATCTTCACCGGCAACCTTCAGGATATAAGGCAAGTCTTCGTCGACCTGACAGGTAACGTACAAACGGTTCGACTTGAGCAACTCCGCAGACAATGTGTAACGGGCGAATTGGCTGAACGTGCCGGCGCCGTCGGCGGCCTTTTCCATGCGCCGCTTGAGCTCCCAGGCGATGAAAGGGATCCAAGAACAGCCGGCCTCGATGATGCCGAAGCGGAGCTTGGGAAATTTTTGCGGCAGTTGATGACGAATGATGGTGTGAAAGGCATGAACCGCCGGAAGCTGAGAGCGCATGAACGATCCCAGGGAAAATTCACGCGCAGGGACGAAGTCCGGCGTGCCGGAACCGATATGTATACAAATCGGCAGGTCCAGGCGATTGGCTTCCTCGTATAGTGGAAAAAAACCGGGATCTGCCGGCCACTTCCCCCCTTCCAAATCACCTTTTTTGAGAATGCCGCAGGCGCCATGATCTTTCGCAAACCGCAATTCTGCGAGGGAGTCTTCGATATTCATCAATGGCGGCAAGCACACCCAACGTAAGCGGCCGTGCGACTCGGCACAACGATCGGCGAGCCAGCGATTGTAGCTGCGGCGGAGGGCGACAGAAACTTCCGGACGCTCGGTGGCTTCCATCAGAAAGAGGGTCGGGTAGATGACTTGCACTGCGGTGCCCATCGCGTCCATATCGCGAAGCCGGGCTTGCACATCCAGTAATTCGCGGGTTTCAACCGTGGTGCGCGTAGTCTTGTCGTCTCGAACAAAGCGCATCTGGCGATGACCGTCGATCAACCAATAGCGGCTCGGAGTTTTTCCGGGATCGACTCGGCTGGGGTAATGAGTCACGGGCTTGAACGCTAGTTCGTCCTCGCGCAGGTATTGCCATGTGGCTTCGGTTTCGTCAACGTGCGTGTCGGCATCGATAATCGAC
>DATIEH010000200.1:0-24357 GCA_035455905.1 Binatia bacterium
CGATACCACGACTCGACAAAAGCTCGGAACGTATCGACGCCGCGTTTGAGCGGCGCGGCAAAGTCCGCGATCCAGTCAACTTTTTCGCCGTGGAATTGTCGCTCCAGCGCCGACGCGGCTAAGCTCGACGATTTGAAAGCGATCGTCACGCCGGAGGAAAAAATTGGATCGAGAAACTCGCCGGCATTGCCAAGCAGGGCATAGCCCGGTCCGCACAGCGATTTCACGTTGGCCGAATAGCCGATCAGCTTGCGCGCCGGGGTGTCCCAGCGCGCCCGCGCCAACAAACGCTGGAGCGACGGCGCTTGGCGTACCAAGCTCTGCAATTTTTCGATCTCGCCGCCCGAAGTCTGTATCAGGTCACGGGTTTTTCCCACTACGCCGAGCGATGCGCGGCCGTCGGCAAACGGAATCAGCCAATACCATAGATCGTCATGCGCCGGATGCACTGTAATCAGAATCTTGTTACGGTCGAAATTTGCCGCGGAGATATGATCTTCGATGTGTGTAAAGATCGCGCCGCGCACCGGAAAGTTCGAGGGACTTTCCAGCTGCAGCAAGCGCGACAACACCCGGCCAAAGCCGCTGGCATCGAGAATAAATCCGGCCTCGATCGTATAAGTCTCACCGTCTTGATCTTTCACTTCGATCCGCGGGCGCTCACCGCTAAAGTCGACGGCGATCACTTCGTGGCGGTAACGAACCGCTGCGCCTTGACGTTCCGCCTCCCGCGCCAGCAGATGATCGAAGCGCGCGCGCGGGACTTGATAGGTCGTGCTCCAGCCGAGCGAATGCTTTTCGCTGAAATCGAACTCGGTGTATTGTTCGCCGCGGCCGAACGCCGCGCCGTCTTTGAGCTGAAACCCGCCTTCTTCTACGGCGCGCAGCATGCCCGCCTGTTCTAAATATTCCATGCTCTGCGGCAGCAGACTTTCGCCGATGCTGAAGCGCGGAAACATTTCGCGCTCCAGCATTAACACTTGCCGTCCCTGCCGGCAGAGCAGCCCTGCCGCCACCGCACCCGCTGGACCGGCGCCGATAATCAAGACCTCGACAAATTCCGGAGATCGATCCATCACCGACAATGTTTGGGAAATTTAGCGGACTGATTATACGACTTCTCGGCAATTATTGCTTGCGAAAAAAAGGCACGATCAAGCAAACCGTAATGATGCCCAATGCCATGGTCAATCCGAATGCTTGCAACGCCGGGGTTTTGCTCAAAGCGAGCAGACCGAAAGACAGCAGCGTGCTCAACGCCGAGAGAGCCACCGAAAGCCACGTAGCGCCATCATCAGCCCGGCCTTGTTCCTGAAAAAAAATCCCGTAATCGACGCCGATGCCGAGAAGCAGCATGAGCGCCAGTATGTGGAATAATTCGATACCCTTTCCCATGATGCCCAAGATTGCGAGCGTCGCGATGCTTGCCAGCGCGGTGGGGCCTAACGCTCGCCAGCCGGCAAAGCCATAGCGCGGGTAAAGCAAACCGAAAACTGCAAGATAAGATAGCAGCAGCACCCAGCTCATGGCGTAGCGATATTTTGCCAGCACTGAAGAAATTTCGCCGACCTTGTCAACCCACTGCACGCCTTGCAATCCGTCAGCGGCTTGCGAGAGCGCTGCCAAGCCGGCTTTGCCCAAGCCGCTCAGCGCGACGACGCTGGCGTAACCGTCCGCGGATTTTCCCAGCCACAGATGGCGCCACGGCTCGCTCGCTGGAGCTTTGAGAAATTCGTCCACCGTCAGCGGCTCGGCCGGCGCAAGTAAACGCGCGCCGAGCGCCGCAACCCAATGGCGATCTTCGCCGATTTGTTGCGCCAATACCGCAAGCGCTCCATCGTCGCTTAGTAACGCCTTCTCAACCAGACGGCGCCGCGACGTTTGCCGGTGCGCCGATGGCACCCAATTGGAGATCGCGTGATATCCGGTAAGGAGCTTTCGTTCGACGAGCGGGTCTAGCCGGGTCTTGAGAGTTTCTTCGCGCTCCAGCAAAATTTCCGGCGTCGCGCCGCGGAGCAAAAAAAACTGCGCCGGCGTCGGCAGATCGAGCAGCTCGCTTATTTTGATTTGATCGTCGAGCAGCTTCTTTGGCGGGTTGTGCAGCGACCGAATATCATCCTGCGCGGAGAGATAAGACCAGCCTATGGCGGCAAATATCGCCAAGGCGGCGAGCGCCGAATAAGTCGCGCGATTGCGGCAAATGAGCGGCCACCGCATCGAAGCCGCGGCGCGCCGCTCGGCCAGCGGCAACGGCTTGCCGGCGCGCTCGCGTGCCAGCGTCGGAAACCACAAGGCAACCGTCAGCCAGCCGAAAATCAGACCGGTAACCGAAAACACTGCCATTTGGCGCAGGCCAGGAAACGGGGTCAGCGCTAGACCCGTATAACCGATCACCGTCGTGACCAAGGCGAGAATCAACGCTGGCAGAACACGGCGCAGCAACTGCCAGGAATCGATTTCTGAATTCGCGCTGAGCCGTTGGCAAAGAAAATAAATGCCGTAATCCTGCGCCACGCCGATCAGGCTGGCGCCAAACACCAATGTAATCAGATGAATTTTTTCGAATACCAGCGAAGAGACCGATAGCGCGCCAAGGCAGCCGACAGCGATCGAGAGCAGGATCAACCCGATGGGCTTGATCGAACGAAACGCCAATCCCATGAGCAAAACGATTCCGCTCAGCGAACCGATGCCGATGATTGAAAGCTCGCGCTGCGCCTGCGCGCCGGCGAACGCTGCGTGCAGCACCACGCCGGCTTCAAGTACGTTGGCCCGCGGCACAGCGCTTTGCGCGGCTTGTCGAGCTCGTTCCAAAATCGGCAACGCGAGTTGCTGGCCGCCGACGGAAAACGCTGGCGCGCGCAGGTTGATCGGGATCACGACGTAAGCGCGCCGCGTGTCGCTGACAAACAATCGTCCGTCACGCGGCCGCACCGGAGTTTCCTGGGCCCGCGCTTGCGCCCAAGAGCGGAACAAACCGAAGGGATCGTCTTGCCACGCGCCCAACTGGGGACCGGAAAAGGGACTGGAAAGCTTCGCCAACGCGGTATCGATCCAAAACTGCGCCGGTCGGTTATGCAGCGCCGCTTCATCGGCGGTGGTAAGCAACACTTGACGGTAACGGCCGAAGAGCGCGAGGAAGTCTGATTCCATGCGCTCGCCCGCTTGATCGGTCAATTGAAACAAATCACCGTGGCGCGCCAGAACTTCGCGATAGGCATCCGCGGCACGGCGAGCCTCCGCCCAATCCGGCGCACCGATGAGCGCAATCAGCCGCTGTTCAGCCGCACCGACCATCTTGACTGAGGCTTGTTCTAGCGCCGGATCGCGCCGCTCGGCGGGCAAAAGCGCCAGGATGTCAGTATCCGGATGGATGCCGCCGCTGACCCACAGGTAAACGTTATGTGCCAAGAGCGAGCCAACGATCACCGTCCAGAGAAATACCGGCAGCCCGCGTCGAGTCAAAACAAAGCCGCCTCATCGACCGTCATGGCGCCCTCGCCGGTCTGAATCGCGGAAAACACAATGCTCGTGCGATCACCGCTCGATTCATTGATGGCGATATTTTTGACATACTCCGCGCCGTCCAGCGTAATCGCACCGATCGCCCTCGCCAAGGCGGCCGTCCGCGGTTTGAGCGTCACGTGCCAACTCTGATGATTGACGTCGCCGTCAATTTCAAAGAGCTTCTCAAGTTGGTCGAGATCGCCCGCGAGTAGAGCGAACAACACGCTATTGATCATGCGCACCGTCGGCTCTTTTTTCGCCTCAAGACGCATGGCCACCCGCTCTCCTTGGAGCTGTACTATTTCATCGCGAGTGAGCTTGATAGTATTGGCAAACGGCCACTCGCTCCGCCACAGCACCCCCTTCTCGGCGAGGACACAGAAGCGGCCGCGCGATTTCACGGGTTTCTTCAAGCCGACCAGCTGTTTGGTTTGATCGAAGCGGCCGCAAAGAACTGTGGGCTTGGCGATCATCGATTGAATCTTTGCCGCCGGCACGGCGCCCAAGAGCGCCAGCGCCGCGATGATCCAGACGCATGAGCGCATTAACCGTTTCACGAGGGTGCCACTTTGAGCTTTTCAAAGAGCACCGGCGGCGAAACGAAACACATCTCCTGAGTGGCGATCTCGACCGCAACTTGTGTCGTCGTCGCGCGGCACATGCGCCGGCCGCTCGCCGCATCGCTGATCACGTACGCGATCCTCAGGCGATTTTCCCATTCCACGATTTCCGCGCTGAGCTTGAGCCGCTGGCCGTAAACCGCCGGGGCGATGTAGCGCACGTGGAGATCCGTCACGGGCCAAACATATCCCGAGTCTTTCATCGCGCCGTAATTGTAATCGATGGTGTCGAGCAAAACGCCGCGGACGATTTCCAGATATTTGACATAATGGCCGTGCCAAACGATTTCCATTGGGTCGAGATCGAAAAACTGCACGCGCGTTTCGGTTTCGGCACACCAAAGGCCAGGCGGCTTAGTCATAGAGCTTCCAAGACCTTGCGCGAATGCGTTCCAGGAGCAACCGCAAATCGGCTTCGAGGGCGCGGTCTTCCTCGACAATCGCAATATCAGCGCCCAGAGCGTCAAGCATTTTTTGCAGCGTCAGCGACGGCGCGACCGACGGATTTAGCCGCCGGCGCAGCCAAACGCCCTGGCGCACGGTGATCAACAACGCCGCGGCGACTTGCTCGGTCAACTCGATGACGCGCAAACAGTCACGCGCCGCGATCGTGCCCATGCTCACCTTGTCCTGGTTGTGACATTCGGTGGAGCGCGAAAATACCGAGGCGGGCATGGTTAATTTCAGCGCTTCGGCGCCCCAAGCCGAGGCGCTAATCTGCAGCGCCTTGAGGCCGTGATTGATCACTTGCCGCCGCCCTTCAGCTCCCGTCAGATTGGCCGGCAAGCCGTTGCTGTAACGGCTGTCGACCAGCAGTGCCATCTGCCGATCAAGCAAGTCGGCTTGATTGGCGACGGCGTTTTTCATGGAGTCCATGGCGAACGCGATGTGGCCACCGTAGAAATGACCGCCGTGTAAAACACGCTCAGCGACCGGGTCGATGATCGGATTGTCGGTGGTGCTGTTGAGCTCATTTTCGATAAACTCACGCATCCATGAAAGTGCGTCGGCGAGCACGCCGATCACGTGCGGCGCACAGCGAATCGAGTAGCGGTCTTGCAGTCGTTTGCCATTGACCGCAACCCGTTGGCCCGGCAGATCTTCATGCAACCAAGCCGCGATGCGCTGCTGACCGCGATGGGGCTTGACCGAAAACAGCCTGGGATCAAAGTGCTCGGCGTTGCCATCGAGGGCAAAGACAGCCAGCGCGGTGATCCGCGTCGTCAGCCGCGCCAGATATTCGGCTCGCGCATATGCCAGACATGCGAGCGCGGTCATCACCGCAGTGCCGTTCATAATCGCGAGCGCTTCCTTGGGACGCAAACGCAAGGGCGCGATACCGGCTGCTTTGAGCGCTGCGGCGGCCGACCCCGCCGCGCCGTCGTGCCAGACTTCGCCGTCGCCGCACAACACCGCGGCGAGATAGGATAACGGCGTAAGATCGCCGCTGGCGCCCACCGAACCTTCGGCGGGAATGCGCGGTAAAATATTATGCTGTAGCAAGCGCGCCATCTGGCGAAGCAATTCCATGCTGACCCCGGAAAATCCTTTGCACAAAGAGACCAGCCGGGTCGCGATCACAGCGCGGGTTTGTGCTGGCTCGAGAAACTCGCCTAAGCCGCAGCCATGAAAGGTGTAGAGATGACGCGGCAACTCGGCGACCAACTCCGGCTCGATGGTCACCGTGCAGGAATCGCCAAAGCCGGTGGTGACGCCATAGATCGATCCTTCTTCGCGAAGTAGGCGATCGAGAAAGTCGGAGCCGCGTTTGATCAGCGCCAGAAATGCGGGCGCGTCCGACAAAACCACGCGCGCCGATCCTTGGGCAATGTCGACTATGTCTTCGATGGTCAATCGCTCGGTGTCAAAACGAATGCTGCGGACCGCTTTTGGGTCAAGGAGCATCGGCTTGCTCCATCGAGGACGCATGCCAAAAATCGTAAAAGTTAAACCACTCCAACGGCGCGCGCTGACAAAAATATTCCAACCGACCGGCATAATCGGCGACTAAAGCGGCCAAGGCGTTATCGCGCCCGCGGCGCGGCAGCTCAATCGAGTCGCGAAATGGTTCGAAATGAATTTCCCAGCCGTGCTCAGCCCGCAGGGAAAATAGCAGATAGATCGGACAGCGAAAAAGATCCGCAAGCACATAGGGCCCGACCGGGAAGCGTGCTGTATCGCCAACGAATTTTGCCGACGCAACCCGTCCGTTTGCGGTCACCGGTATACGGTCCCCGGCGATGGCGACAAATTCTCCCGCCGCCACTTTGTCGGCCAACAATAACGCCGTCGCCGATGTAACTTCGGTGACCTGCATCAAATTGACCCCGCTTGCGGGATTGAGCTGTGCCAACAATCGATTGAATCGCACCGCGTGCAAGGTGTGCAGTAACACAGTGAGGCTGAGTCCAGGTTCTCGTCGGGCCAACACTCGGCATAATTCCAAATTGCCCAGATGAGCGCAGATAAGAATCCCGCCGCGCCGTGCGGCGATTTGTTCGACGATAATCTCGAGACCGTGGAATTTCACCGAATTGGCGTCGAACGAGCCGCTCCAGAGCAGCATCTTGTCAAGAATGCTTTCCCCAAAGGAGACGAAATGGCGCAGCACGCCCATCAGACCCGGATGAATTTTGAGCGTGGGGTTGGCGCGCGCGATTCGCCCAAGGTAGGCGCGCGAAGCCGCACGCGCCGTCGGTTTGGCAAACAGGTACCAGAGAGCGATCGGATAGAGAATAAAGCGCAAAGGCCGGCGACCGAAAATTTGCGCGACCCAGTACAAGAGCCGCATGCCGGCGACGAAGCTGAATTCGTTGATTTGCGCCCAGTGCGTACCCCGCTCAGCCGTCATTGGCGTGCTCACTGCCGGCTCCATTTGCGCGCGATTAACATTGGCGAGCGCACGAGCATGCCGAAGAACAAAGTCGCGTGTAGACGTGAGAGCAAGAAGGTATCGTGCCAGACGCGAAAGTGTGAAACGCCGTCGCGAGGGTAACTCACCACGGTGGACAAGTTGATGATTTCGCATCCCGCCCAATGTAGGCGCACCAGCACTTCGACGTCGAAGCTCATCCGGCCACCGAGTTTTTGCGCTCGATCCAGTTCCATGATCGCCGCCAACGGGTAAACGCGAAAGCCGCACATCGAGTCTCTAATCCGCCGCGACAACGTATTGATTGTTACCCATACATGCGTCAGGTGGCGGGCCCAGAGCCTCACTACCGGCGCATCGTCGCCATATTGCGGACAGCCGACGATCAGCGCCTCGGGACGCGCGACGGCGACGCTCAAAAAGCGCGGGATATCTGCAACGCGATGCTGGCCGTCGGCGTCGATTTGTACCGCATGGCTATAACCGCACTTGGCCGCATAGCGAACTCCGGTCAGCACGGCGTCGCCTTTGCCGCGATTGTGCGAATGGCGCAGTAAGGTAATTTGATCCGGCGCGCGATTAGCCAACTCATCGAGCATGCTCCCGCACGCCGGTCCGCTGCCGTCGTCGACGATGATACAGGGCATTTTTTGCGCCAACACACCATCGACCACCGCGCAGATCGCACGCTCGTGATCGAAGACCGGAATGATGACGCAGGGCTTAAACACCTGCGACTCCGAACAGTATGCGACCGCTGGCGTGCGAACCGACTTGCGAGCTGATCTTAAAAAATAGGCACGACTTGGCGGCTTCGTAATTGAGCTCGAGTTTTATCGGCAGCTCGGGAGGAATCACACGCTGAAACTTGAGCGCACGAACGGCGCGAAATATCGGCGGCAGGTCGAAGCACCGCTTGCCGTAGGCAATCACCCAGTCAAGCTGCACCACGCCCGGGAGAATCGGCCGGCCGGAAAAATGGCCGTCAAAGTAAAGCAGATTGCGCGGGGCGTTCAGCGCGAACACAGCGCGGGCGGTATCTTTTTCGAGCAGCCGCTCCTGCGGCTTTGTTGGCGCGCCTGTTTGCTTTTCCAGCAATGCGGCTAGCTCAGCAACGGTGGTTTTGCCATGCGCATTCGCCGGCAGCGCATCGAGGTAGCGCCAAATGCGCGGCAGCCCTATGGGGTCGATACACCGGTGCAGTTGTTCCCGCAGAATCCGGTTGAGAGCCGGTTTGCCGCCGGATGTCAGATGCCAGCGGCCCTGCTCCGACGGCACGATGAATGCGGCAATCCGTTGGCGCGCTCCATTGGCGACGATCGCGCGGGCATCCGAAACCAACGGAGATGTTTTCAGCGTTGCTTCGATACTACTCAGGGAAATTCGTTTACCCTCGATTTTGGCAATGCGATCGACGCGACCTTTGAGAACGAATCGGCCTGGCTCCATGGTGTCAGCTCGGTCCGCCATACAAAACCAGTTATTGTTGGGAAGATTGGGGGAGCGGACTTCGAGCACGCCCTGCTCTGGTTCGATGCGCCAACTGACGCCGGGAAACGGCGTCCATGCCTCATCGCTTCTCACGCGTTGTTGGCGCCAGGCGATGCCGCCGGTTTCCGAGCTGCCATACACTTCGATCGGCGTTGAGCCGAGCAAACGGTTCGTTTCTGCTGTGGCCTCGAAGATCAACGGGCCGCCGGAGGAAAAAACGGCGCGCACTCGTTTGCGCGGCTCGGTCCAATCAAAATTGTTCGGCAGCCGCTGCAAATGTGCCGGGCTCGATACCAAGACGCAATCGCGTTTGGCTAAGCCCGCCGCCAAATCTTCGAAATAGAAATAGCTTTGCGCGTGCAGCGCGCGGCCGCTGGCCAGCGGCCATAAAATTCGGAAGAGCAATCCGTAGATATGTTGATGCGAGACCGTTCCGACGATTTCGCCGGTGCCGAGCAGTGCGCCGAACTCGGATTCCAGAGTTGCCACTTCCCGCGCCAATTGCGCGAGCTTTTTGGCAATAGCCTGGGGCGCTCCCGTGGTGCCGGAAGTATAGAGGACCAAACCAACGAAGTCGGACTCCAAGCGATCAAAGTGATCCGTGTCATCGTCGCTTCTGTGGGGCGCCGACAGTATCGGCGAGCACTCGACTGTAAACTCGCCGAGAAAACCAGTCACTTCCGCGCGTAGCCGAGCGCAAGTTTCCGGCAAGTTGTCGCCGGGCAGATAAACGACTTTGCCCGCATGCCAAGCCCCGAACAATGCACTGGCAAATTCAATGGCGTTATCCATATAGAGCGCAAAGCTACGACCGCGATGTCGCCGCAACAGAGACCGCCATGCGCGCACGCGGCTGAGAAACTCCTGGAATCGGACGGGGTTGCCCTCTTGCCATCCGACCGTCCCACTAGTTGAATTCATAGCGGCTAAGAATCCCAATAGATCGCAAGTTTCAGCCATGTTGCAGCCTCTTGAACCGCCATCGAACGCAGTATTCACCGGCGAAAAGCAATCCCATCAACAGATAAGCGACGATGCCATTATAAAGCGTCCAGACAGCCGCCGACGCCCAAAGCGCGGTGATCAATGCCGCGGCGCCATTCATGGCGAAAAATATGCACCACACTTGGGTAACGCGGCGCGTATAGGAGATCGCCCGCGCGGGGAGTTCCGCGTTACGCAATCGTGCCCAGCGCTCGATGATCGATGGCGGAAACAGCAGGCTATAAGCAAATAGACCCAGCAGCGTGCTATTCACCAAGACGGGGTAGAATTTCAGCGGCAGGATCGCGTTAAGCCAAAGGGCGCACACGACCAACAACAGCGTTCCACCTACGCACCAGCACCAGGCCGCGCTGAGTTTCAACGTGTGCAGCCGCGTCACTACCAGCAGCAGTAATAGAATTGCAAGAACTCGCGGCTCGAATCGATCTTGCCCGAGCCAGATTAGGAGCGGGTAAGCGAGTGTTATTACGACCATCATTAAATTCAGAATGTGCCTCGATAATGTGCTAGCGGAGCAGATCGGCGAGCGCATTCACCACGTCCTGCACGGTACGGATGGTCTTAAACACTTCAGGCTGCAGCCGCTTGCCGGTGAGCTCTTTGAATTTCACCGCTAGATCGACTGCGTCGATGCTGTCGATATCGAGATCACTGTATAGGTTTGCCGTTGGCGTAATCTTCGCCTTATCAAGTTCAAACATCTCGTGCAGGATATTAACGACCCAGGAATAGATCTCGTCCGTGGTCTGCGGCATTGCCGGATTCATTTTCATCCGTCCCCGTTTTTGCGATGGTTATCGACCATGCTCGCGAGCGCCCGTACCGAGGCGAAGTGGCGGCGGTTTTCCTCTGAGTTCGCTGACAAAACCACGCCGTACCGCCTTTGGATGGCGACTCCGAGTTCAAGCGCGTCGATGGAGTCCAATCCAAGCCCGTCTCCGAACAACGGTGCTTCGACGTCAATATCTGCCGGAGTGGTGTCTTCGAGTTGAAGCACATCGACGATCAGTCGTTTGATATCGTCTTCAGTCGTTAGCATGGCAAATCGCCTCAAGAAAAAAATTTGTGCAGATAGCCCGTCAGCTGCCGTGCAGCCAGCGCTTTACCGAAAGAGTTTGCGAGAAATGGCTGAATGTCGATGTCTTCCATCACATCGAAATGAAAATCCGACCTATACGCTGGCAAGCGCCACCATTTTTCCCCTTTAACCAGCATGGGCGGCGTGCAGCGGATGCGCACGGGTGTAATATTACACGGCACGCGCACGGCAATATTTGCAGCTCCCCGCTTGAGGGTGATTCCCCCATCCGCCGGCGTCCGCGTGCCCTCTGGAAAAACAATGAGGTTCCCGCCGTCACGTATGGAGGCAATGCAGTCTTCGAGTACCTGAACGCTGTCTTCATTGTTGGCGATGTAACCGGCGGCGCGCACCGTCGCACGGGTAAACAGATTGCGCCAAAGGCCGGCCTTGACGATGCAATCTGCTTGTTGGACAAACGCGAGGAGAAACACAATATCAATCAATGTCGGGTGGTTGGCAAGAATCAATTGCCCGCGCCGTTCCAATCGTTCGAGTCCTTTGGTTTCGTACTGGAAGACACCCAGAGCACACATCGATCGAACGATGCAACGGAAAGTTAACTGAACCAAATCTCGCGCGATGGTCCTGCGTCGCTTCGGCTCTCGCACCATTAAATTCAGCACGGGAAAGATAAGGACGCCGCCAATACCAACCGGCACAAATCCCAACCCTGTACCGAGCACGCGCCAAAACCGCTGGATAGTACTAAGCATGTCGCGACCAAATCCATCGGCGTCGATCGCAACTCCGCTCAAGGCGAATATCTTTCCGAAGAAAGAAACGCAAAATCTCTAAACCACCGGGAAATCGCCCACCATTAATAGACTGGTTGTGATGGGAGGGTGACCAGGAAAGCGAAACTACATCATTACTAGCCGGTCGCATCAACCAACTCCACGCAAACGGTTGTTCATGGCAGTCCTGAAACGCTTGATAAACAGCGGGCAGTGGACAGTCATAAACCACAAGCAAAACTTGTGGTTCGCCGTCCGCGAGCAACCCACATGCTTCAATCACCCCATATTCAACAGTGCTTTGACCGGCAGCAAGCGCGATAGTATTGGCATGGTCCCCGCGAGCAATCGAAAAGAGTCCTGCCGTTGCGTTATGAACCGACAAGCTGAACGATGTAGGAGATAGCGCCCCAAATTTGCTAAGGTCGAGCAATAGATCCACAGAACGCGCCGCCTCACCGTGCCGGGAGCAAAAAACCGCCGGCACATCGATTAGATCGCCCGCACATTGATAGGCCACTTCGAGAGCCATCTTAGCGAGAAGGCCCGCACGCCGGCGCAGCATCGGCGGCATCGCGCGAACCGGCGGCGCTTGTATCCCGCAAATTGAATGTTCGCCATGTGCCCATGCCAACCAGGAATCGCGGGTCTCCGCGCCGGGAGCCCACGCTGCAAATGATCCGATCGAAAAACTGACGCCGGTGTTAAGCATAGGCGTTCAGACTAACGCCCGTCCATATTGCGTTCTTTTCGGTTTGCAAGAAAAGAACAAAACCTCGCTAGAAAGCGCCGAGTGGATCTTTGTCTCTCACAGTTGGCTGGCGGCAGAATAATTTACTTTTTTGGCGGATACAGATGTTATGCTTGTTGCCGTCGTTTGTCGAGAAAAAAAGGAGGTTTCGAATGAAATCGCACTTTTTTACGTCGCTTGTGGCTTTATTGATGGCAGTGCTTCCGGTTGTAGTAATCGTGCAACGGCAACTATTTCACCGGGTACTGACCTGAATCGACTGAAGACGTTTTATGTCGTTCATCAACCAAAAGACACGCATAATATCCATAATCTTTCTAGAGACAAACTCACGAAGGATGGTTTTACGACAACCGCCGGACCGGAATTGCCGCAATCATCGAATCAAGCCGATTCTATAATTACTTACGTGGATCGATGGATGTGGGATATTACATTATATCTTTTGGAGCTCACGGTAACATTGCGGGATCCGAGTAATGATTTTCCATTGGCGGTCGGCAATTCGTTTCACACTTCGTTGACCAGAAAATCTCCGGCTCGCAACCGAAGGCGCCGCAAATAACAACGTAGCACAGGTCTCGAGCAAACTCGAAAACTCAATCTTTGATACCCGAATGATCCTGCGTAACTACAGCGGCTTTCAAATGGGACGTAAAGACTGAATTGGTCCTGGAGTTCGAGCCAAAGTTGGGTTTAACAGAGCGTGCCTAAACGTTTTCAACATAAGCGAATTGGCATGTGGAAACTTGAGACAGCGGGAAACGCGGCGCCCACTACGTGAACGCCGTTGAGTTAGATAGCCGACTCTCTCGGGGGCTAGTTCTTAATTAACTATTCGCCGTAATCTTGGGCAACCTGTGACGGTCTCACAATCCACGAGCCGGTGCATGAACGCCGTGCTGTTTCACCGATGTCTCTGCCATTGGTGCCGCCGTCGTACGCGCCTTCAACGCCGAACGTCGCCACGTACGGTACTGCGGCTGTTACTTGCGTTCCAACACAGGTCACGGTCTTAGACACTAACTGGAGTGGAGTCAAAAGGATGCTGCCGAGAATGCTGAAAAAGCCCGGTCTTCGCTGCACAGGATCGCCCGCTTCTTGAGCAACGCTAGGATTTGCCGAGATCAACAAACCACCAGCTAAAACGGCAGTACCTATAATCAACGATAATTGCTTCTTCATGGATTTCCTCCTGGCTAATGCCAATCGCAAATTTGACCCCATCAGCTCATTGATGTCAAGCACAATCAATGGTCTGGGGATGCCGCGTCGGCTGCCGGATGCATAATTTGTCAGTCTTTAGAACCTCACTTCGCGCACTGGGCGCGCCGTTGGCAACCTCAGGCAGCCAAGAATGGACAAATAGCTACAATAATCCTCTGCCTGCCGCCATAGCGTCTTTAAGATTAAACGCACCCGCGTAAAGCGCTCTACCCAAAATTAAGCCTTCAACGCCTTCCCTTTCGAGCGGCAGAAGCTTGCGGACGTCATCCAGTGTTGCCACCCCGCCCGAGGCGATGATCGGAATGCGTACCGCACGGGCAATTTTTAACGTTTCATCGATGTTGACCCCGATTTGAGTGCCATCGCGGCCAATATCCGTATAAATGAGCCGCGCAGCGCCGTCTTCCTCACAGCGCTTTGCTAACTCAACTGCATCCGATGCTGTGGTTTGTTTCCACCCCTTCACAGCCACCTTTCCCTGGCGCGCGTCGATGCCAACTACAATTTTCCCGGGAAACTGTTGGGAAAGCGCGCGTACGAACGCCGCGTTCTCGTACGCTGCCGTACCGATGACCACGCGGGCCACGCCCAAGTTAAACGCCGCTTCGACCGCTTCAATCGATCTCAAGCCGCCGCCAAGCTCTACGGATAAACCGGACAGCCGGCAGATTGCTGCCACTTCTTTAGTGTGTACCGGCCGTCCTTCCATAGCGCCGTTCAAGTCGACGACGTGAATAAAAGTGGTTCCCTCGCTGATCCAATGCTTCGCGGCGGCGATAGGGTTCTCGAAGTAAATGGTTTCTTGGTCCATCTCTCCCTGGAACAGACGAACGCAGCGTCCATCTTTGAGATCAATGGCGGGAATAATCAGCATGCTTTAGTTGTTTGCAACAAAGCGGCCGAAGTTGGCGAGGATCCGCAAACCCAAATCCTGGCTTTTTTCAGGGTGAAACTGACAGGCAAAGAGCCGGGCGGTTGCAATGCTGGAGACGAACGGGTCACCGTAATCGGTCGTCGTCGTCACGATCGAGTGGTCCTCGGGCACGACGTGAAACGAGTGCACGAAGTAAACGTAATCGCCGCTACAGATCCCTTCGAGAAATGGCGAGTCATTCTTCTTCTCGAGCCGATTCCAACCCATGTGCGGAACCTTGAAATTTTCATTGGCGCGAAAGCCGACCACTTTGCCGGGAAAAAGGTCGAGTCCTTTTTGCTTGCCAAACTCTTCGCTCTCGGCAAAGAGCAGTTGAAATCCCAGACAAATTCCAAGAAATGGTTTTTGACTACGCACCACATCGCGAATCGGCTCGACCAAACCAAGTTTACCGAGGTTTTCCATGCAGGCATTAAACGCGCCGACGCCGGGCAGAACCACGCCCCGTGCAGATTGAATCTGCCCGAGATCGCGCGTCACCACTGCTTCAAAACCGACGCGCTCGAATCCCTTCTGCACGCTGCGTAAATTGCCCATACCGTAGTCGATGATCGCAATCATGGTGTTAAAGGACGTGAACTGCTTGAACGTTTTGAACGAGTTTTCTATAGGCTCCCTTTGGTCGACAGCACGCCTTCGACGCGCGAATCGATTTGGGTTGCAAAATCCATCGCCCGTGCGAAGGCCTTGAAACACGCTTCAATGATATGATGCGGATTCTCGCCGCGCGGCACATCGATGTGCAGATTCATGCCCAATTGGTTGGCGAACGCCGCGAAAAACTCGTGCGGCAGGTCGGTGTCAAAGTCCCCCACACGGCCCGGGCGAATTTTTACATTGTAGGAAAGATACGGCCGTCCGCTCAAATCAACCACCACTTTCGCCAACGCTTCATCGAGGGGGCAGCTCGCCTCACCGAAGCGCCGGATCCCGCGTTTATCGCCGAGGGCATCTTTGAACGTCTGCCCCAAAGCAAGACCGACGTCTTCCACCGTATGATGATAATCGACGGCGAGGTCGCCTTTGGCCTCAAGATCAATGTCGAAAAAGCCGTGCCGGCTAAAAATATCGAGCATATGATTAAGAAAAGGCATACCTGTCTCAATCGCCGCTTTTCCCGCGCCGTCAATTTCGAGCGAGAGCTTTATATCGGTCTCTTTGGTTTTTCGCTCGACTTTGGCTTTCCGTGCCATCCTGATCTCCTTGAACTCGGCCCGATAGGCGTGCTGGTCAACTCGCCGCCTATAGGTCTTGTCTGAATCGCGCCTCCACTGAGCGCGCGTGATCGTCCAATCCTTCCAGTCTCGCCAGATGCGTGATCGTGGGCGCCAATACCTTCAGAGCGCGACGCTCGGCTCGAATGATGGTCGTTCGCTTGAGAAAGTCATAGGTCCCGAGCGGCGAAAAAAAACGCGCGCTCCCCCCGGTCGGCAGTACATGATTGGGGCCAGCAAGATAATCGCCTAGCGGCGGCGCCGAGTAAGGCCCCAGAAAGATTGCCCCGGCATTATGAATGCGCGCCGCCAGCTTCTCGGGTTCCTTCACGATTAGATCGATGTGCTCCGGCGCAATCTCGTTTGCCAATTCGATCATTTCTTGAGTCCCACGCGCCACAATGATCGCCCCGTATTTTTTCAGCGATTGTAAGGTAATGGCCTGCCGTTTAGTGCCGCGTAAACGATCGGCGATCGCGGTCTGGATCCGCTGAGCGAAAGAAACGGAAGTAGTGACGCAAAGCGCCGCTGCCAGCTCGTCGTGTTCCGCTTGCGATAGCATGTCGGCGGCCACATGGACCGGATCGGCGGAATGATCGACCAAAACCAAAATCTCGCTCGGTCCCGCGATGGAGTCGATATCCACCTCTCCAAAAACCATCCGTTTGGCTGTTGCTACGAAAATATTCCCTGGGCCGACAATCTTGTCTACCTTTGGAATCGTTTGCGTTCCAAAAGCCATCGCGGCCACGGCCTGTGCTCCCCCGATTCGAAAAATTCGATCGACGCCGGCAAGGTGCGCAGCGGCGAGAAGCAGGGAACCGTCAGTACCGAGCGGCGAACTCATGATGATTTCATCGACTCCCGCCACTTTGGCGGGAATCGCGTTCATCAGCACGGTTGACGGGTATAATGCTTTGCCCCCTGGAACATAGATGCCGACGCGTCTTAAGGGCGTAATCCGCTGGCCCAGCGTCATGCCCAGACGGTCGCGATATTTCCAGCTCTTCTGCAGTTGATGCCGATGAAAAATCGAGATCCGTTCGGCCGCAAGCCGCAATGCCGAGAGGTCATCACGCGGCAATGTTTTGAGTGCAGCTTCGATCGCGCTCTTCTTGACTTCGAGAGTCGACGGATTGAGACGGACGTGATCGAACCTAGCGGTATACCGCAGGACCGCGCGGTCGCCTTGGCGACGGACGGTTTCGATGATTTCCGAAACTCGCCGGTCGATTGAACCGTCGCGTGTTCCACGCCGTTCCAGGATTCTTTCCAATAGCGGCTTGAATCCAGGGTCGGTGGTCTTTACTAATCTGATCGGCATTGCTCGCTTTTACTTGATCATCGACCATTACGGTTGAACTTTGAACCTTGAACGATACAACAGCCTAGCCTCTCACCCGAACGATCTGAGCGCCGATTTGCGAAAGCTTCTTTTCGATTTTTTCGTAACCCCGATCCAAATGGTACACGCGCGAGACCTCGGTCGTGCCTTTGGCGACAAGACCCGCCAGAATCAACGCTACGCTGGCGCGGAGATCGCTCGCCATCACCGGCGCACCCGATAGGTCGCGCACTCCGCGCACCACCGCGCGATTTCCTTCCAATTTGATCTGCGCGCCCATGCGGTCCAGTTCTTGCGCGTGCATGAAACGATTTTCGAAAATGGTTTCCGTGATCACGCTGACGCCTTCGGCGACTGCCATCAGCACCATAAACTGCGCTTGCAGATCGGTGGGAAAACCGGGGTAGGGAAGCGTTGTCACATCGACGCTCCTAATCGTGCCTTCTCGGCGCACGCGAATACCGGCGGAATCGGCAACGAAGTCGATACCGGCTTCCTTTAGCTTGATCAAGAACGCATCGAGATGTTGGACCCGGGCTCCTTTAATCAGCACATCGCCGCCGGCAAGTGCCGCCGCAATGATAAAACTGCCAGCCTCGATCCGATCGGGAATAATTCTATGCCTGACAGCATGCAAGGCTTTCACGCCTTCGATTTGAATAATCGCGCCGCCAGCCCCTTCTATTCGCGCGCCCATCGCATTTAAGGCACGCGCCAGGTCTTCGATTTCCGGCTCTTTGGCGGCGTTCTCAATGACTGTAGTCCCTTCGGCGAGCGTTGCCGCCATCATCAGGTTTTCCGTAGCGCCTACGGACGGCAGATCAAGATAAATTTTTGCACCGTGCAGCCGGGACGCGGTCACTTCCATATAACCATGGCTTTGCTCGACCTTTGCGCCCATCGCCTCCAAGCCTTTTAGATGCAAATTGATTGGCCGGGCTCCAATGGCGCACCCGCCGGGTGTCGAGACACGAGCCCGACCGAAACGGGCGACGAGTGGGCCCAGCACCAAAAACGACGCGCGCATGGTTTTCACCAGATCATACGGCGCCTCGAACTTCTCGATCCGATTGGCTTGGAGTTCCAGCTCGGCGGCGCCGTTAAACCAACGGCCGCTCTCGACCCTTTCGCCGACCCCGGAAAGAAGCCTTAAAGTTGTCCTGATATCAGCGAGATGCGGAATTTCCTCGTAGACACAGGCTTCTTCCGTCAACAGGGAAGAGATGAGTACTGGCAGTGCGGCATTCTTTGCGCCGCTCACCGTCACCTCTCCAGCCAGCGCTTTGCCGCCCTGCAAAATAATTGTATCCACAAATTTCCTAAACGAGCTCGGGACCGGGACCTGTTCGCGCAACGATAACGCGATCCCGACCGCTATAATCCTGATGCACCTGAGTATCCAGATAAGCCGCAGTATTTCTGAACAGCGCCAGCACCAATGAACGCATCGTAGCGCCGATCTCGACAGCCACCGCGCCGCCTTGACGCAGATAATCAGGTGCTTCCTCAGCAATCCGGCGATAGAAATCGAGCCCGTCAACACCGCCGTCGAGCGCAGCGCGCGGCTCCCAACGGCTCACCTCAGCCTCCAAGTTCGAAATCTCGCCGCGGGGAATATAAGGTGGATTAGATATAACCAAATCAAAATCATTTTCGAGCTCTTTACCGAGCGCGGGGAAGAGATCGCCCTGTAAAAATCGGATCGCTTTGGACACACCGTTTCTGCAGGCATTCCGGCGGGCAATCGCCAGAGCTGCCGGCGAGATTTCGGTTGCAATTATTTGCGCCCGCGGCGATTCAGTTGCAAGTGCCACAGCGATGGCGCCGCTTCCAGTTCCTAGCTCGAGGATTCGCGGTACTTTAGTGTCAGCTAAATTTGCCAATTCTTTGAGCGCGATCTCGACCAATAGCTCCGTTTCGGGCCGCGGCACGAGCACATCGGAGCTGATGATAAAATCGAGCGACCAGAACTCCTGTTGCCCGGTGATGTAAGCGAGCGGTTCACGATTGAGGCGCCGTTTGAGTAAATCTTCGTAGCGGTCAGATTCTAAGGGGGAAAGATTTCTAGCTGCAGCGACAATGAGCTCTTCACGGCTCATACCGAGCGCACAACCGAGCAACAACTCGGCATCGAGACGAGCGCTGTCAATGCCGGCCCCGCGCAATCGCCGGACCCCTTGCATCAAAATGCCTGAAAGATTCACGTAAGGCTCAACCGGTTGGCGCCGCTGATTTAGTGTCCGCGTCCGGCTTCCCTGCCGCCTTGAGCGATTCAGCTTGATAATGAGTGATAAGAGCGTCGATGACTTCGTCCAGCTCGCCCTCCATCACACGATCGAGCTTGTACAAAGTAAAGTTGATCCGATGATCCGTGAGTCGTCCCTGCGGAAAATTATAAGTCCGAATGCGTTCGCTCCGGTCGCCGCTCCCGACCATTAGCTTTCGCGTCGCGGCGATTTCCGAACGTTGTTCCTCCTGCTTCCGCTCGAGCAAGCGAGCGCGAAGAATCTTCATGCCCTTAGCGCGATTCTTGTGCTGAGATTTTTCATCCTGGCAAGAAATCACGATTCCTGTCGGAATGTGTGTAATGCGTACGGCCGAATCCGTGGTGTTGACGCTTTGCCCGCCGGGTCCCGAAGAACGAAAAACGTCGATTCGGATCTCCTTCGGATCGATCGCAATTTCCACTTCGTCAGCTTCCGGCAACACCGCCACCGTCACCGCCGAAGTGTGGATTCGGCCTGAGCCCTCGGTGACCGGCACTCGCTGAACGCGGTGTACGCCACCCTCGAATTTGAGCCTCGAGTAGGCGCCCTGCCCTTCAATACTCATGATGATTTCTTTATAACCCCCGAGTCCCGTCGGGTTCGAGCTCATCATTTCTACGCGCCAGCGGCGCGATTCGGCGTAGCGTGAATACATCCGAAAAAGTTCCGCCGCGAAGAGCGCTGCTTCGTCGCCGCCGGTGCCGGCACGAATCTCGACAATGACGTTTCGCGAATCGTTGGGATCCTTCGGCAGGATCAGAATTTTAAGATGATTTTCCAGCGCTTCTTTACGCTCGCGGAGCGCGATTAATTCCTGCTTCGCGAGTTCTCGAATCGCCTCGTCGGGTTCCTCCAGGAGCTGGCGATTGTCATGTATTTCGCGCTCCACTTTGCGCCATTCGCGATAGCAGGCGACGAGCCCTTCCAACTCAGCGCGTTCCTTGGCGAGCTTGGAGTACTCGCGTTGTTGTCCGAGAAGCTGCGGATCGGACATCATCCCTTCCAGTTCCATATAGCGCTTTTCGACTTCGGCCAGTTTGTCTAACATTGTAGCTCTCTTGGGAGGACAAAAAGAAAAAGGGCAAAGGGAGCACGATCACCCTTTGCCCTTTCACATACCGAAATAGCCTAATCGAGCAATTTTCCCCTCAACCCTCCGCTAGCTCAATTCTTCAGGCCGTACTTTTTCCTGAACTTGTCTACGCGACCCGCTGAGTCCAGCAATTTTTGTTTGCCAGTAAAGAAAGGGTGGCAATTGGAGCAAATTTCTACGTGAATATTGCCGGCCGTCGAGCGTGTCTCTACCACTTGTCCGCAGGCGCAAGTTATCGTCGCAACTCTGTATTCTGGATGAATTCCTTGTTTCATATGATCTACCTTTAGCAAAAAACATATAACACAAGGATCTACCTGCTGCAATCGAGTCTGAGCGCGGAAATGGGCCGCAATGCAAGCGCTGCACCACTATTCCGGCCGTGCAGATTTTATTGCCAAAGAGCCCATGAGACCCTAAAATGCTGTTGTCTTTGTCGGGAATCACAAGGTTTCATCGACAACAGAACTAAGGGAGGTCGAAGACGCCATGAGCAAGCCTGAAGCCGCCATTTCAAGAATCGAGACTGCCATTCCTCCAGTCCCATTGAGCCCGGAGGCCACTCAACTCGACTACGGTTTCCTGGCCGACCTGACCCTGAAAACGGTCTATGCGGACGCCAATTGCACCACCGAGCGTGCGGCCCAAAAGCTCAAGTTGTCCATGCCGGTGACGGAAAATCTGTTACAGCATCTCTATCGCGAAAAATTTGTCGAAATTCGAGGACTAGTCAGCTACGGCAACAATCGCTATGGATTACTCGATCGCGGCTGGCAACGCGCACAGCAGCTTTTAGACATGAACGGCTATATCGGCCCTGCACCAGTATCGTTGCCGGCATACAGTGAAATGGTGCTGCGCCAGAGCGCGGCGCGCGATCCGGTTCGTTCCGAGGCAGTACGTTCGGCTATGTCCGGACTTGTCTTGCCTGAGAGTACCGTACAAACTCTCGGGTTAGTTGCAAACTCACGCCGCAGCCTCTTTATGACGGGTCCGTCGGGGAACGGCAAAACGAGCATCGCGCTCGCTCTCCACACCGCGCAACGCGGTGAAATCTGGATCCCCTATGCGGTCGAGGTGGATGGCCAGGTCATAAAGATCTTCGATCAACACAATCACCAGCAGATCCCCGTGACCGGCGCCGATCGTTACGACGAACGTTGGATCAAGATCAAGCGGCCGATTGTCGTCGTTGGCGGTGAAATGACAATCGAAACTATGGATTTGATCTACAGTAGCACGGTTCGGTTTTACGAGGCGCCGTTTCAAATGAAGTCAAACGGCGGCACACTGGTCATCGACGACTTTGGCCGCCAGCGCGTGGATCCTCATGATCTTCTCAATCGCTGGATTGTTCCCCTCGAGGGACGAATCGATTACCTGACGCTCCATACCGGAAAGAAGATCGAAGTACCCTTCGAGCAGCTCCTGATTTTCGCAACCAACCTCGATCCGAGCGATCTGGTGGATGACGCCTTTCTTCGCCGCATGGGCTATCGTCTCTACATAACTCCGCCGGATCGGCAAATGTACACGATGATTTTTGAGCAATATGCGCGCTCGATGGGCTTCGAATATCATGCCAAATACATCGAATACTTGTTTCGGCTATACGAAGTGGACAAGCGGCCGCTCCGCGCTTGCGAGCCGCGCGATTTGATTCAGCGCTGCGCCGATCTTTGCAAGTACGAGAATATTCCCATGGAGCTTTCTAATGATCTGCTTCATCTCGCCTGGCAAAACTATTTTGGCGCGGCACCCTCTGTCCACTGAGCGAAGATCGATGCGGGCGACAGAACGCGCCGATACTCTCTCATAGTAACGGACAAGACAGTTAAACGCCCAGGATGGAGCAGTGGGCCGAAGCCGCAGGGGCCTCATAGCTCCGGTCACGGATGATTAGCTTCGGATGTGATCTACACAAGCGCGACGGCGGCTTACTCTGACTACCAGTTCCTGTGGTTTCCCCGGCGAAATCTCGAATGCAAACCCAGCTGTTGAAGTTTTTCCGCGGTGAAAGTTCTCGAATCGGTGTGACCCCGGAACTCTTTGTATTCGACGGTGACCGAGTAAGGCAGCCAGGCGATATGAAATGCGCTCACCTCAGCTCTGTCTAGATGATCCCCTAGGGTGCGTAACAGTTGAGAGAGTTTGAGCACCGTCTGTGCTCTTGATCCAGACTCCCCGCGCTTTCTCTGGCCCTGTGCATCGAGACGCGCAAGATCGGTGCGATCGAGGCGCAGTGATATTTTCGCCCCACGGTCTTCGTCAGTTTTCCGCAAGACCGAGCTATTCCCGACGCAGTTGCGTAGTATCCAGGCTCCGTTTGCTGTCACAGAGTCGCTGGACACAACATATCTATCGCCATCGCTATCAATTTCGAAGGCCTCGATTCCAGCGGTTTCAAGTGACTGGCCAATAACTCTCAAAAACTTAGCGTGGACCGTTCGGAAGACAGCCATGATTCAAGAATCACCTCTTTTGGGTATGCCCACCGAATTCGCCGAAACCCCTAGCGGAACGTGGGGCTCGTTCAGAAACGTTGGTAGGTACAGCAACGGACGTACCAAAGTAGCGAAATTGACGGTGGAAATGGCTCTAATCCGAAAGATCTAGTTTTCCGGCGCGTATCGCCGAGTGCGACTGGGCCTTTGACACACGAACACGACTCGGGGAGCGTAGGCTTTCGCCCCCTCCATGATTAGAGATGTATAAAATCCCGTACACCGGCACTTTCGTAACCCGAAGTGGATTATTAGCTGTTTTCTAAATCTCGAACCGGCCGCGGGCTCTTTTAGAAGCAGCCACTCACTGCGCGGCGTTCACCGACTGGGAATTCGGTCAGGAGAAGCTGAGTTGCTTGAATTGCGCAAGCTGTTGTTGTTTCGCGCATCATCGCGGTTCCTGTCAGCCAGCAACAGCCATGCGCCGCAGAGAAAAACCGCTAGGACAGCAATCGTTTGCTTGAACATGATACGTTCCTCCTTTTTATGGCGCGCAGACGATATCTCGTATCCTCGACGTCTCAGATAACCGCAGCCCCGCGCCATTGAAAATTGTCCGCATCGCCTCGCACCACATAATGAACGCAGTTTTCCACACCGGCCGCCGCCACGGCTTTCGTAAAATCCGACAGAGGCGATTTGAAAACATCGTAGTCATCGAAGTGAATTAGAATGGCCAGTTTCGGCTTGACGGTTTCGATCAGTTGTAATCGTGACTGACTGGCGGCTGTCGGTTGCGGTTAGGCGGAATCATGCTTCGGCCTGATACGGATCATGAGCCGGCTGCGCAAGACCTCAGGCGAGTCCGGCAATAGGTCGCGACAAGCTTAAAGCTGATGTGACGAAAAGGTAGGTCGATGCGATGCTGCACCTTGAACGCAGAATTCTCCTCCATCCAATTTTGGGACGAGCATTATAGCGGTCCATTCACTCACGATCATTTGTACGCGATTGCCGCGCTGCGCGGACCCGCCAGATAAAGGACTTGCACGGACGTTATTCATTAGATTCTCAGACGCAGTTTCAACGACATTTACGGCCCGCGAGTCCGAAAAACTTTCCAATCACAACCTTTTCTCCCGTCCCGCGATCTCGAAGTCAATCACATTTCACCGAATGCGGCTTTTTGCATTATGCAAATCGAGCGCAGAAAAAATTCACAGTGTGCTGAAGAGGTGAACTATAATTGTGTGTCTAGATGCGCAAACAAAGGGTAGCCCAAGAGGAGATTTTTGATGGCCAAAATAGTACGCGAGTCAAAAATTGTAATGTTGCTTGCAGCAGCATTATTCGTGGTTCCCGTCGGTTCCGTGCTTGGAGACAGTGGACCGGCACATCAGATCGATCAACCGTTTCCGATTGCTATGGGGACATCGGGTGGAAACATTAACGATCGAACAAGGGTGTTTTGCTATGGCGGAACTCTTGGCGCGTTAGTCGAAGATCGCGGCGGAGCCCAGTACATCCTCAGCAACAATCATGTATTGGCACGAACTAATTTGGCAAGTCCTGGGGAGGATATTATTCAGCCGGGACTCATCGACCAGAGTCCGGCATGCGCCCAGGATAAGACCGATGCGGTGGCTGATCTTTTCGATTTTGTTCCCATTATGTTCAAGGGCAAGAAAGCCGCACCGACAAATACTGTGGATGCAGCGATCGCTCAGGTGAAAATGAATGCCGTGAAGTCAACCGGAGCCAGCACTCGGTTT
>DATIEH010000201.1:0-6056 GCA_035455905.1 Binatia bacterium
AGAGGACAACTTGATGATCGGTACCGATTACAGCCACGCCGACCAGTCTGCAGAGATCCAGGCGCTCGACGTGATCCAGCAGCGCGGCGAAATAGGCGAAATCCCCGCACCGGTCGCCCGCAAAATTGTCGATGACAACCCGCGCCGGTTTTACGGATTGTAGACTACGCTTCTGACGACGGCCGCCTTGGAACTACGGTGCAACTCGAAACTGATCTTTTTAGTTGCCGCACACATCGGTCGAAAGGCGTCACAGAAGCAAAACAATACGCCAGCGACGAAAATAGGTCGTGGAACGTGGGGGCGACCGGCGGTCGCCCGCCCCGGGAATGTCTGAAAGTTATTATCTTAACGCTAGGTTTCCCGACGCTCACTTCACAAGCAGCGGTATCAATTCCGCCACGTCATCGTAACTTTCTAGACGATCTACGGCTTCAATCAACTGCTCGATGCGCTCTTCCGATAGTACCGCGCGCGCCATCTTCCGAAACTTCGCGCGCAGGACATCGCGGCTCACCATGTTGAGCGGCGAGCCGGGCGGATAGGGCTCGAATGCTTTGTGAGTTTTCCCGTTGGTGAGCTTCACCTCCATCGTGGTGTTGTAGTTCTGGTCTTTTTTCGCGTTCGGGTCAGCGTAGCTCTTCACCCTCCTCGCCAGGGCAAGAACTTTCGGATCGTTCCAGAGTTTCGGATCCATGTAAAAGCTGAGATCGTTGTCATTCTTCAACAGGCGAATAGCCAATGAGAATGGCAGGCTGAACTGCGCGCTTGCGGTATCATGCGGCTCATAAATAGCGCCGCCGTGAGAAAGCGAGGTCTCGGAGATTCCGACGCGGATCTCCTCGATTTCGTCTGCGCCGAAGCGGTATTCGTCGATTAGTTTAGTCAGCGTGTAGATAACTCCCTGGACGGTGGCGACGCAGGGGTAGAGCTTGAACCAGATGCGCATGATCTTGAAATCCCTGCCGAGATCGCGAGTGATCTCCTCGGGTTCCACCACATCCGCAAAGACTTTCAAAAATCCGCGCTTGCCTTCGATGATCGTCGGCGGGCCGGTCAGCCCCATTTGCGCGAGCAGCGCCGACTGTATGCCGCCGCGGGCGGCAATCCCGGCGATCACTCGCTTGACCTCGCCGCCGGTCTGATCGTATTCCATCGTGCCGCTTGAGTGCATGCCGGCAATGCCGAAGGCATGAAGCATGTGCACGTCGCTCAAGTGCAGCAATCTCGCCGCAGTTGCCATCGCTCCGAAAGGCGCGCCGATCCCGTGGCTATGAAAACCGCGCCTACCAGAGGAAGGGCGCACGGCCGCGAGCAAGCGGTACATCACATCGCAGCCGACCACCACTGCGGCAAGAAAATCTTTGCCGTTGCTGCGCTGCCTTTCACCAACTGCTAGTGCGACCGGAACCGTAGCCGCGCCCGGGTGTCCGCCCGCCGCGAATCCGACATCGTCGAGCTCGCATCCTTGGCCAAATGTCGCGTTGACAAATGCGGCATCGAGGGTCGGCACTTTGTTGCCGTAATTGACGACGGTGCTTTCGCCGCGTCCGCCCATATCCGCGACATAGCGATGGGCGATCTTGTTCCACTCCAAAGTGGAACCGATCAGCTCGACGCCGATCTGGTCGAGAATGCAATCTTTGGCCTTTTCGATCGCTTCAGGCGGGATATCTTCGTAGCGCACTTTAGCTGTATGGATCGCCAGCTGTTCGGTAATTCCGGTTGCCATTGTCTTTTCTCCTGGGTGCGCGATTAAAGGGCAGCTGTGTGGCCCGGCGCTTGTTTCCGTCCGCCTCAAATCCGGTTGGCCTTGGCGAACTCAGCAGCGCTGCCGCCTGCCAGGCGTCCGAACACGGCGCCTTTCATCAAGCCGGACCCACCCGGATAATTATTGAAAAACGAGCCGCCGGTGATTTCTCCGGCGGCGAAAAGGCCGCTGATGACATTCCCGCTGGTATCCTTGACTTCTCCTCTTTCGGTGATGCCGACGCCGCCGAAGGTGAACGTGATGCCGCAGGTTACCGGGAAGGCGTAATAAGGCGGCGTGTCTAGACGCTGCGCCCAGTTCGACTTCATCGGGCCGATGCCGCGCGTGCATTTGCCGTCGTGCTTCGAGGGATCGAACGGCACGTCATTGACGGCATCATTGAATCCAGTGACGGTTTTGACGACATTCTCCCAATCCAGGCCCGGCAATTTTTTCGCTAGCGCTTCGATCGTATCCGCGCTGACGTGAAAGCCGCGGTTGTACTCGGAGCGCAACAGCGGGCGCGTCTTGTTGTCAAAAATCTGGTAGGCGGTGCGCCACGGCAGGCGCAACACTTCGCGGCCGCATTTCGCGTAGGTATAGCTGAAAAAATCCTCGCCTTCGTCGACGAAGCGCTTGCCGTTGATGTCGACCATGATGCCGTAAGGATACGAATAGCGGTGCTCATAAGCGCATTCGACGTCTGGCGCTTCGGCGTCGACCAGCACCGCATGGCAGCCGCTCCAGTGGCCGATCGGCTGTGCGCCGAATCCCAGCGCCAAATTGAGCACCTCGCCGGTGTTATAGCGCGAGCCGCGCACTTTCACCAAATCCCAGCCCGTGCCGAGATAGCGCGCGCGCATTTCCGGATTGGCCTCGAAGCCGCCGGCGGCCAAAACCACGGCGTGACTCGAGATATCCACCAGTCCCTCCGCAGTTTGCACCCGAACACCGATGGCCTTCCCGCGATTATCAAATATCAATGCTGTTGCTTTCGCTTCGTAGACAATTTCGACGCCGTTTTTTTCGGCGGTCGGAAACAGCATCTCCACCAATCCTAGACCACCGTCGTTCACCGAAATCACCCGGCCCGAGGGAAACTTGATTTTCTCTCCCATCTTCACCGCATGGGTGCTGGTGGAAAGAATCCATTTGACGTTCATGTCGGTCAGCCAGCGTGCCGTGTCGTAAGATTGATCGACAAGAATATGGGTGAGCTTTTTGTCGGCGGCATACTCGGTCACCTGCATGACGTCTTCGAAAAATTCCGCGTTGGAATAGGTTCCGACCTCCATCCTCGCCGCCTCTTCATCCGTGAGTGACGGCAGCATCGGCCGCATGTCGTCCAGACTGCTATAAGTGAAGCGGAAGCCGCCGCCGGAAAAGCGCGTGTTGCCGCCGCGAGCGGCTTTGGGACATTTGTCCAAAAGCAGCACGCGCGTTTGTTGTTGGCGCGCCGCCAAGGCCGCGGTCAATCCCGCGTTGCCGGCGCCGATCACGATCACGTCATAGTGCGTTCCCGCCATAAGGCTCTAAAGCCTCCCCGCAGTTTGCGCTTGAGTCACCGGCGATCATTCATAAAAAGAGATCGACAACTGACACACCATCCAGTTCCGTTCCCAAGCCTCGTGAGAGCGCCGGCGTTGTCGCTGCCGATCACTAGCCATACATGAGCTTGTGTGTAATGTCATTAATGCGATCGGAAATTAAAAACGCTGAGGCGCACGATCAGGTCTTCCAATGATACAAAACTAATTCCCCACACCACGATTTGCGTGCCTGGCCGGGGTTCATAAGTCGGATGATGAAAACAGAAGAGGGACAGCCGGTTGCCCGACTGTCCCTCTCGCAGATGCGTGCTCGAACGCGATTACTTTGTGGCGGGTTTCTTGTCCATCATGTCGCTTTGTTTGTCCATCCCGTTGGCAGACTTCGAAGCCTTGCTTTTGCTGGCCTTGACCGAGTTGGCGATCATCTTTCCGTCCTTCTCACTGTAGGAAGCCGTTACCATGTCCCCTACCTTGAGCTTTTCCAAGCTCGCCTTGGCGCTTTTGGACTCGGCGGTCAGGTTGACCTCTTTGTCCTTGGCTTTAACGGCCACCATGCCGCTCTTGGCATCGAGCGAAGTAATCTCGCCAGTAATCCGGTTGCTCTTCGCCTTTGCGGAGGTTGTCTCGGCCTTCTTTTCTGCTGATGGTGTAGAGGGTGTGGCCGGCTTGGACTGAGCGAAACTCACGCCGCTGAAACTCAACGCGGTTAAAGCGAGCAGTACAACTTTGATTCCATTTTTCACGATATCACCTCCTTCCCCTTGTTTTGTCAGAACACAACCATTAGACGAATTATCTTCCGATTGCTTCAAAAGCCAAGATAAAAAAGAGCTAAATCGCCGATGCCTAAGCTGTTGATTTTGTCGCTAGATATTAGAGGCGATACAAGATTTTCGAGATTGTATGGAAAAAGTCGTCATAGCTCGGCTTACAGAGCTATAAAGAACTCCCGGGCTATGAGCTTGCAGGATAAACACTATACGCCCGACAAAGCCGCTGTCACACCAGCCTATCAGTTTCGACTCCACGCGAGCGCATTAAAGCTCTCGAAGTCCGAAGCTTCTTGTGCTCGGCGGTAACCATCTTAACCAATAAAACGGTCATCCTTGACTGTCTTCCAGAGGTCGATGCGGACCTGTGGATCAGATAGATCGAGCCTGGTCCCGATGCGGTTGAATGGCTGCTCGGTCACGGGGTCGCCGGGCATAAACAGCGTGAATGTCTGATGCCACTGACCGGTGCCGGGGATCTCCTCCTCGGTTAAGTCTTTCACTTCCGGTGCTAGTTGTTTCACTTCTGCGCCTTACGTTGTACGGAGCACATCCGGTAAACTTCGTGTCCTTCGCGCCTTCATGGTGAAATTGACATTTTTTCTTCGTTTGCCGCTGGGGTTAAATAACCGTTAGTGGCTGGAATCTCTTCAGACTGAAACTGCTTATGTCAAGCGTGCTCTTACCATCGATAACCTGCTCGGCAAGCGCTTCGCCGATGGCTGCCGAATGTTTGAATCCGTGGCCTGAACATGGCGACGCAATGATGATGCATTCGTTGTCCGGGTGAACATCGATTACGAAGTTCGAATCAAGCGTGTTCGTGTACAGACAGGTTGCTGCGATAACGCATCGATCGGATATTCCCGGCAAACGATCTCGAAGATTATTGTTAAACATTATTCGCTCCTCTTCGTTGCTGACGTTTCGCTGCACGTGATCCGGATCGGTGCTTGCCGCAAATTGCTCAGTCGCGACCTTGATGGTTTTCCCGTCGAGAGTTGGAAATCCGTAGAAACCAAACTCGCTGCCCTTGCCGGAGATCCAAATGAAAATCGGAAACCCGGGTGCTGCAAAGCTCGAGCGGCAATCTTCGGTGATTGCGAACCAGTACATGACCTGGCGATAGACTTTGAACAAATTTGCATATACCGGCGGCAGGAATCGGGTAATCCACGCTCCGGCACTAATGATGACCTTATCCGCCGAGTAGGAGCCGCGGTTCGTTTGCACCGTCACTGCAGAATTCCCGTCGCGTTCGACTGAGAGAATGATCTCGTCGGTTTGCACCGCCGCGCCGTGCTTGCGCGCGAGATCGAGCTGCGCCTCGATACAAGCTTCCGGCCTTAGAAAACCCGTTTCGTATTCGTAGTAACCGCGCTCATCAGTTACGGCGAACAGCGGACAACGCCTTTTTATCTCCGCGGTTTCCAGAATCTCATGGCGAATATTGAATTTCTTCGCGCAACGGATCGCTTCGTCCAAAAAATCCCGCCGGCCGTGCATCACGGCCGCATTCGTTTGACTTTGAAGCGTGAGGCCGCCGGTGATCGTTAGAAGATTCCTGCTCGTTGCTTTCTCGATCTCGCGCCACAATTCATAGGAGCGCAAGGCGAAGGGTACATATTCCTCGCCTTCGCCGACCGCTTGGCGGATAATTCGAGTCTCGCCGTGAGATGAGCCGTTCGGATGCGGCGACGAAAATTGATCGACGCCGAGTACTTTATTGCTTCGCTTTGCGAGTTGGTACACCACGGCGCTTCCCATGGCGCCGAGACCCACTACGATTGAATCGAAATTGTTAACCATTGCTCGTTACGTCAAAGCCCACAGCATAGACTCGAGCGGGCGGGCTTACGGTCGTTGTGGCGTCTTCATTCAGAAGTAGGTCTGCGATTTAGCCTCAACGAGTTCACTTGACCGCCGTTAAGACGCCGTAGTATACGGGCGCCGTCTTACGTCGCGCGTGCAGAGCATAAAATTTAT
>DATIEH010000202.1:0-7808 GCA_035455905.1 Binatia bacterium
CGGGCCGCGATTGGGAGATCCTTTTTCACCTCGAGTTCACTGTTCGGATTGGCCGGATCGTAGAGAACCGCGACACGGACTACCTTGGGAACGGCTTCTTTGAGCAGTTCCAGCCGCTTACCGGCTAGTTCCCTGCCAAGGCCTGTGATGCCGGTAACGTTGCCGCCGGGACGAGCAAGGCTTTTGACTAGGCCTGCCTTGACCGGATCGATCCCTAGGCCCACCATGACGATGGGAATCGTCTTGGTCGCATTCTTGGCCGCCCGGATCCACGTTTCCCCCCCAGCTACCACGATGATATCAACCTTGAGACGCACTAGCTCGGCGGCAAGCTCCGGGGCCCGATCGCGCTTCCCTTCCGAATATCGGTACTCGATGGCGACGTTCTGTCCTTCTATGTAGCCAAGCTCGCGCAGAGCTAGCCGAATTCTCTCGGCGCGGGAGGATTCAGTAGCTGCATCGGTATTTGATAAATACCCTATCCGAGAGACTTTCTTCGGCTGCTGCGCCTCGGATCGATGGAGTGGAACGAGAAGGATAGCCGTGATGAGCCAAAAAAACTTTGGATTCATGGCCGCGCCGTTACTACGGCAATGGGTATGCCACAACCGAAAGCCAATGAAAACGATAATTTTCAGCGGAAGAAGGCCGCCAGAAGTCGCAATTCGACTCAGAGGAGTATCAGATTTGAGTCGCCCTCAGGACGTCACCGTTTTTGCTGGAATCACTTAGCTCAGATTCGTTCCAGAGAAATGCCGATCGGGATAGCACGAGCTTCATCCGCACATCCGCTCACCCGCTCGTCACTTCGGACGCGGCTCTTTGAGCGAACTATCCGGCTGTTTAAACTCGCCGCGCCGGGACTGACGTACCGCATTGACCAAGGCATGGGCGGCGTTGCGCACTTCCTCGTGGAACTGCTTTTCCGTATCGAGTTCGTCGTGACTGGTTGCGTAGGGCTTGTAATAGCCAACGTAGCTATCAACCAGCGCGGCGCGGCCGGCGGGAATCAGTCCCATGTCGGTTAACCAATCGGTAAGACTCCGCCGAAGAGTTTCGGCACCTGCGGCATCGCCGTGGACAACGAGTGAAAAAAGCCGGCCGCTCAAATGTCGCGGGTAAGACCAGCCTTGCAGTTCCACTTCCTTGGCTTTTTGAGGATCTTTGCCGCCGGTCAAAGTCGGATCCGGATTTCCTCCGTCGGCACATACCAGGCGATCGATCATAAGCTTTAGCGAGCTGGGTGCTTGATACCAATGAACCGGACAGAGAATCATGATCCCGTGAGCCGCCATCCAGCGCGGATAAATTTCCGCCATCCAATCGTTCACCTGCCCCATCGCGTGATTCGGATAACATGAGCACGGCCAGTGGCACAGCGGCATGGCGGTCGAGGCGCAGGCTTTACACGGATAGATAATACGCCCGTATTCGGAAGCAAGCCGGCTCAGATCGAGCAGATCGACCTCGAACCCCTTTTCCACCGCAATTATTTCTTCGGCCATCTCGACCAGCCGATAGGTTTTGGACATTTCACCGGGGCAAGTCTGGTCGCTGCGTGTCGAGCCGTTGATAAGGAGAACGCGCGAATTGGATCGAGGATTCTTTTGCCGATTTTGGGCCTGACGAATAGCTTTCCGCGTTTGGAGCCATTCGATGGGGAGCAGAAAATCAGGATCGCTAAAACCCTTCCCTGCGAGCTGCTTGCGCGGGCTCTTGTGGTATTCCGTGTAGTTTTTCCACGCCGTATCGATGATCGCATCGATCTCACGAGTCACGGCCGTAAAGGTTGGATCGTAGAATCGTTCGCGGACGCGCCGTGAGAATTCTTGCCGCGACAGCTGAACGCTCGGCGTTCCCTTTCGTACTCTCGGCTTTGCCATTATTCCTCCTACGATGAGCCAACGGATAGCCGCGATATCACACGTTACAATAAGGTTTTGCCGCATCTAACAACGCTGAATGTGCTCACTAGCGCTTAACTTGCGCCGTCTGTGCAGTTTGTGTCTACGGCTGGCACTCACTTGACATCATATTCGATCCTTTGCTATTAGCCCGGGAACTTTTATTTCTATGTAAAAACATCGATCAAAATATTTCGAGAAGCGGAGGCATCTTTGAAGACACAACTGGGTATTGCTTCTCTGCTACTTGTGCGGGTCGTTCTCGCACCTATTTCTGTCCCCGCACAACAGCCGACCCCGCTTTACGTCAACCGCACCGATCCCACTTGCGCGGGCCATTCTCCTTGCTTTACGACGATACAAGCCGCGATTAACGCCGCCGGTCCCGGCAGTGCCATCCGAATCCAAGCCGGCACCTATCCCGAACAACTTTCGATCACGGGCAAAAACAATTTTCCGAGCGCTACCGAAATCGACCGCATCGTCATCGAGGCCGATCCGTCCGAACAACCTGGTCAGGTGATAGTGAGGGGCGCGCTGGGCGCCTGCACGGGGAACTATGCTATCCGTTTGCAACAGTCCAAGTTCATCACCATTCGCGGTCTGACTATCACTGGAACCGGTGGACAAGCGATATCTCTCCTCGGCGGTAACAACCAAAACCAAGATATCCACATCGAGCTCAACCGAATTTTCGGCAACGGCAGCAGCTCATGCGACGGCGGCATCACGATTGCCCGCGGCAACCCAGGCACCTTGATCGTCAACAACCTCATTTATGCGAACGGGCGGAACGCCATCAGTTTCGTCGACGCCGACGGCGGACCGCATTACGTCATCAACAATACGATCTACGGCAACCAATGGAATGGTATCGATGTCGCGCGCAACCATACCGTCACGCTCGCGAACAACATCGTTAACAACAATGGCACAGCGACGGGCACCACCGGCGGAAGATTCGGAGTCAGAAGAGAAAGCTCGACGACGCCGCAGCCCGCGAGCATCAAGCTCCTCAATAATCTTGCCTGCGGGAATGGCCAGGGGCAGATCTCGGCGCAGGTGCTTGACTCCACAGATTCGAGCAACTTCACGCCGCTCGGAAATGAAGGGGCAGGCGTCGGAGCGCTGCCTGGCTGCGAGCTTCCAGGCAATCTGTTTAGCAACGTGAATGGCAACGACAACCAGCCAAATACCACCGACGACGATTTCAGCCTCAAGGCGAATTCACTTGCCATCGATGTAGGGATGGACCCGCGCACCTTGGGTTTCAATCCGTCTTACAATCCGATCTTCGAAGCCGACTTTGTCATCGAAGGCATTCGCCCCGCCGACGGCAACGCCGACCGATCGCCGGCTTTCGATGCTGGCGCTTTCGAATTTCCCAATGCGCCACCGGTAGCCAATGCCGGCGCCAATCAGACCGTCTCGATCAACCAGCTTGTTAGCCTGAACGGGACCCAGAGCAGCGATCCGGAAGCGGCGCCGTTAAGCTTTCAGTGGTCGGCCGTGTCGCAGCCGTCGGGAAGCTCGATTCATCTCAATGGCGCAAATACGGCCATTCCTACATTCACGCCGCTAATCGCCGGTCAGTACATTTTTCAACTGGTTGTAAACGATGGGCAGTTTGCCAGCGCGCCTTCGACGGTTGTGATCACTGCCGTAAGCGCTAATCAAGCCCCGACTGCAAACACAGCGAGTGTATCAACACACGAGGACAGCTCGGTGGCGATTGTTTTGAGCGGCGGCGACACGGACAGCTCGGTCCTGAATTTTAGGATTGTCGGTGGTCCAGCCCACGGAATACTCGGGATCCTTCCAACGCCGAACTGCGTTGCCAATGGCCCAGGTTCGAGCTGCATCGCCGCAGTTACCTATACTCCGACTGCCAACTACAGCGGCTCGGATACTTTCACGTTCCAGGTGAATGACGGCAGCTTGGATTCGAATGTCGCAAGCGTGTCGATCACCATAGACGCTGCGAACGATCCGCCGGTCGCGAACAATACCGCTGTTACGACCCACGAGGACATCTCGGTCAACATCACATTGAGCGCCAGCGACGTCGACAACACGAGCCTTACTTTTGCGATCGTCAACGCGCCGAGCAACGGCAGCTTGGCGGCGATCTCGTCATCCAATTGCGTGACCAGCGGCAGCGGCGTCAACTGTACCGCGACGGTGACGTACACGCCGGCCCGGGATTTCAACGGCTCGGATGGTTTTACTTTTAAAGCCAGTGACGGAACTGCTGATTCCAGCGCTGCCACCATCTCGATCACAGTGAATGGTGTCAACGACGCGCCGGTCGCTCAGATCCAGAGCCTGACGACTAGTGAGGATGCAACGGTTGTTATCACACTCGCTGCCAGCGACGTAGACAGCGCAAGTTTGGGATTTGCCATCGTCACCGATCCCACGCGTGGGGGTCTCGGAAGTATTTCCACACCCAGTTGTACAGCCAATGGCGCGGGCGCCAATTGCACCGCGACGGTTACCTATACGCCAGGAGCAAATTTCAGCGGCGCGGACAGTTTTACCTTCAAAGTCAGCGACGGCAGTCTAGATTCTAATATTGCCACTGTCTCGATTACTGTAAACGCCATCAACGACGCCGCGGTGGCAGGAAATGATTTCTACAGTACGTCAAAGAATACACCGCTCAATATTTTTGCGCCTGGTGTTCTCGGCAACGACAACGATATCGACGGCGGCCAAGGTAATCTTACTGCAGTTCTAGTCAGCGGCCCCACGAACGCCGGCGCGTTTGTTCTGAATGCCAATGGCTCGTTCTCCTATACGCCGGCGGTCAATTTTACCGGCACGGACACATTTACTTATAAAGCCAACGACGGGAGCAAGGACAGCAATGAGACAACGGTGACCATTGCCGTCGTCGCCACGGGCAATGCGCCGCTGGCTGCCAACGATTTTTACAATACATCCGAGAACGCCGCGCTAGAGGTTCCAGCGCGTGGCGTGCTCGCCAATGACAACGATGCCGACACGCCAGCGGCCAACATCACCGCGATTCTATTTGCCGGGCCGAGCCACGCATCAACTTTCACGCTCAATCCCGACGGATCCTTTGATTACGCGCCGGAAACCAATTTCCGCGGTGTCGATAGTTTCACTTACAAGGCCAATGACGGCACCGCGGACGGCAACGTCGCGATGGTCACCATTGCCGTTATCGCCGCGAATACGTTCCCCGTCGCCAATAACGATACGGAGAGCACCAACGAGGACGCGGCAACGAGCATCGCAGCGCCAGGGGTGCTCGGCAATGACAATTTGGAGTTGCTGACGAGTTCCACGGTGGTGCTAGTCAGCGGCCCAACTCGCGCATTGTCGTTTGCGCTGAACGCCGATGGTTCGTTCAATTACACGCCGCAAAACGACTATAACGGTTCCGACAGTTTTGCGTATCGCATTTTCGACGGGACGAAGTACAGCAACGTAGCGATGGTGAACATCGACGTCGTTCCAGCCAACGATATTCCCATATCGCAGAATCAGTCAGTTACGACGAATGAAAATATGCCGGTCATCGTCACACTGATGGCTGGCGATATTGACAACACAGCATTGACCTTTGCCGTCGCCACTCCGCCGAGCCACGGCTCGCTTGGCAACATCAGCGTGCCCACTTGCACGGCACAAGGCCAGGGTGCGAGCTGTATCGCGACGGTCACCTATACGCCGGCAGCGAATTATTTCGGCCCGGATAGTTTCACTTTCACTGCGAGCGACGGTCTGGCGCAGAGTGCGCTCGCCACGGTGTCGATCACGGTGGTGCACGTCAATCGGCCACCGGTCGCGAACGCCGGCGGTCCATATACAGGCAACATGGGCGTGCCGGTGCAGTTTTCCGGCTCCGGCAACGATCCCGACGGCGACGCGATTACGTTCTCGTGGAATTTCGGCGACGGCGGCAGCGGCATCGGGTCGAACCCGACTCATATCTACTCGGCGCCGGGAATTTACACGGTTACACTAACCGTTACTGATCCTTTCAATGCATCGGGCGTCGCTCAAACCACTGGCACGATCAACGCTGGTGTCATTCTCAACCCGATCGGCAACAAGACCGTCAATCTCGGCGAGATGCTCACTTTCACGGTCAGCGCCACCAATACCATCGGTGGACCGGTTAGCCTCTACGTCGCGCCGCTGCCCTTGATGACCCATGCCACTTTCAACGCCAGCACGGGTGTGTTCACGTTCAGACCGAGCACGACGCAGGTGGGGACCTATCAACTCACCTTCACTGCCACTGGTGGAACAAATTCCGCCTCTGAGACGATCACAATCACCGTGCCCAATCCGCCGCCCGGCGGGACCACGAGCGTGCGCGGCCGCGTCGTCAATCTAGCGCAGACGCCGTTGGGTAACGTTTCCGTGACCTTAAAGTCGAGCGGCCATACGGCGCTCAGCGGCCCTGACGGGTTTTTCACCATTTCCGGCGTCCCATCGGGAACGCAGCAACTACTCGTCAACGGCCGTCAATCGAATCTAGGGGTCTATGCGATCCTTGCAGTGGCAGTCGAACTAATTGACGGAGTGCTCAACGATCTCACCTCAGCCATTTCACTACCCGACGTCGATGTCGAAGCGGAGGTTCAAGTCAGTCCGACCTTTAACACGGTTGTCACGAATCCAAATCTTCCCGGCGTCGCAGTGGAGATTATCGGCGGCTCGGCGACCAACTCCGACGGCACCCCGTTCACCGGAAAATTATCGATCAATCCCGTGCCTGACTACGGCCGGCCCGAGTCGCGACCTGAAGAGCTTCGCCCCGGCATGGCCGTTACGATTCAGCCGGCGGGCATTCGTTTCAATCCGCCCGCGCGCATCACGTTCCCGAATGCCGATGCGATGGCGCCCGGAAACGAGCTCAATCTCTGGTCGCTCAGTCCAGACACAGGCAAATTTAACATCGTCGGCAAAATGGCGGTGTCCGCCGATGGCCAAACATTCATAACGGTCGAAGGCGGCGTGGTCGCCAGTGCCTGGCATTTTCCGTTGGCGACCGCCACGACATCTAATCCGAGTCAGGGCAACAGTCACTGTGGATCCTGTCGAACCCCCGTCGGATCCGAAGCGAATTTAGAAGAGGGCAGCTTATTTATCACACATAGCCTGCCTTCCTATCGCTCGCTCGGACAAAGCCGGAGCCTGTCGCTGACCTATAGCTCCCTAGGCGCCGACCCCAGGCCGATCATCTCGCTGGACAGCACGCTCAGTCTTCGCGCAGCCGTGCCAAATACATTTTCGACCCGGCTCAAGGTCGGTGGAGTACAGCAAGGTGAAGAAATTTTCACCAACAGCAGTTCTTTGCCTGAGGATAGCGATTCTACGTCGCGCATCTCGGCGCAGTTTGATGCGTCAAATTTAGCGACCGGCCGCTATCCCTTCGAGGCGACGGTTTTCAGCAATTATCTCAACTCGTCTGTTGGCGGGATTACGACGGGCAACGTGATTGTTGTCAATCGAAAGAACAGCGCCTTGGGCGCAGGTTGGGCAATAAGCGATCTTCAGCAACTCCATCCGCAATCTGCTGGCGGTGTGTTGCTGACCAGCGGTGACGGTACAGCGCTTTTCTTCTCCGGCGGTCCGGATACATTTACTTCTCCAGCGCGCGACTTTTCTACTTTAGCCAGAAATCCTGACGGCACGTACACGCGAAGCTTCAAAGACGGAACAAAAATCAATTTTGACGCGCAGGGTTTCCAGATTTCAGTCTTTGATCGAAACACCAATACGACAAGCTTCAATTACGATGGAAATGGAAGACTCATCGCTGTCACAGACGCGGTAGGCTTGGTAACAACACTGGCCTATAGCAGCGTTCGGCTTCAAACAATCACCGATCCCACCGGGCGACAAACGCAATTTCAATTT
>DATIEH010000203.1:0-7380 GCA_035455905.1 Binatia bacterium
TAGCTCTTGTCGGAGTTCCTGATGATTGTAGATTTCGCCGTTGAGTGTCAGCCAGATCGACTCGTCCTCGTTTGCCATCGGTTGTCGCCCGGCGGCAGATAGATCGATGATGCTTAGCCGTTTGTGCCCCAAAGCAACGCAACCCGCATCTGAGATTGCGATCCTTTCATTGCCGTCATCGGGACCACGATGTGCCAGCGCGCGCCCCATGCGAGGGAGTATTTCAGGATTGATTTGCCCCTCCCGAGCTATAAAACCGTAAATGCCACACATTGCTGGTTATCGCTCAAGCCGGTTTGAGAGGACACCACGTGCCGTAGATGGGCTCGCTCGGCGCGCGGCGATCCGCGATCGGATCCAAGAAAGTTTTTCGGTCAATTCGAGACTAGCAGCATGCCGTCGTCTTCTATGCGGATTGTCGCAGCGTGTGCCGTCTCTCGCTCCAAATGCGCGAGATTTTTGCGCTTAATGAAAACGGCGAAATGATCCTTGGGCGCCTTCGCCCACTCTTGGTTGAACTCGTCAAAAGTCAGCAGCGCGCGACCGAATCCGGGCGCCGACAACGCGCCCTTTTCTGCCAAGTAGAAGCTGCCAAACACACTGGCTTTTTCGCCGGACCAGATGCTCCATATAGGCCGACGGATTTTAAGATAAAAAGGCAGGCTTTCCAGTGTGGTATCGTAGATGACGACCTGAGTATCTTGCTGAATATAGGGGGCCGCTTTGGCCGCCAGATCTCTGGTCGATCGGCCCATCGACGCTCCTACTAGAACAGCTCCGAGCAGATCCATGTAAAGAATGAGCACGAGGCTCAGTCCGACAAATAACAACGTCGGGCTTTTCCATCGACCGGTCCAGGTAAACACCGCAAGACCGGCAGCGCCGATGCTTATCAGCAGTGCAATTGCGCGCAGTAGCGGCGAGAGTGCGGCGAACGCAAATCGCGCCCCAAGTGGAAAGAAATGAAGCTCTGAGCCAGCGATAAGAACACCGGCGAGTAATAGACATAGAGACAAACAGGCAAGGGTCAATGACCATGCGCGCCGGGTTTGGGGAGCGCTCAAATTACGCTCCAAGCTTATTCCGGTTAACAATGCCAACGGCGGGAAAATGGGAAGGATGTAATGGGGCAGTTTCGCGCCGGAAAAAGAAAAAAATAAGAACGGCAATAGAGTCCAACCAAGCAAAAATAGAAACGTGTCATTACGCCGGCTGCGCCAGGCTTCCCGCAGGGCTCCCGGAATGCAGAGACTCCAGGGAAGAAATCCGGCTGCAATGACGAAAAAAAAGTAATACCAAGGTTCGATGCGATTAAAATGCGGAGTAAAGTAGCGAATGAAGTTCTCTTCCCACAAGAAATAGCGCAAGTATCCCGGATTGAACCGTTCAACTTCATAGTACCAGGGCCCCACGAGCAGCAGAAAGAGAGGAATTCCAAAATGGAGGTCGAGCTTGCTCAGAGTCGACAATTTGCGGCAAAGCAGCAGATAAACGAACACCACAACACCCGGTAAGACGACGCCAATCGGGCCTTTCACTAGCGTCGCGATCGCCAGCGACACATACATCAAGCCGAGCCACGATCTGCGCGGCAGAATTTTTTCTTCCTGCAAGGCAGAGAAGAATGAATATAGCGATAAAGTAGTAAAAAAGGTCAGCGTCATGTCGAAGATCACGGTCCGGGCGAGAACGTAAAATTCCAAGCTGGTCGCGAGAACGACGCCGCCCCATAACCCTTCCCAAAATCCGAAGAAGCGCAACCCGAAGGAAAATATCAAGAGAACGCAACCTGCCCCGGCAAGCGCCGACGGCAAACGCGCGGACCACTCGGAAACACCGAACGCTTCGTAGGACGCTGCAACTAGCCAGTAGTAGGAGATCGGTTTGTCCAAAACCACGAGAAAATTTTCGTGTGGGGTGATCCAATCATCGAGGAGCAAAATCTCCCTGGCTTTCTCAGCATTTCGCCCTTCGTCCGGCTCAAACAGCGCAGGCGCACCGAGTTTTAGAAACAGCGCCGCAGCGAAAACCAAGAGCGCGGCGCCAAACGCGATGCGATGGCCCACGCGGAAGAGTGAGCGAGACTCTGTGGAAGAGGCGGCAGCGCCGAGATCCAAGTTGATTGTAGCCACGAATCAGATCCGAACCTTCGCCCCGCCTGAGTGAAGTGACTTTTCACCCGCTGCCAGGGTCTCGAGAACTCTCAGCGAGAAAATGCCATCTGACACTACCGTGCGACCGTCCTGGATACCGGCGACGAAATCGCTGACCGCAAGAGCTAGCGGTTCCTGATCCGTCAGGCCAGGAAGTGTGTGCTCGGCAAGGATTTTGGCTGGAATTGTCGTCGGCAGGTCGTGCGTGCCTGATTGAGCGTTGCCAGCCTGATCCACGTTATACTTATAAACGGTTATCGCGCGTTTTTCGAATTTTCCTTCATAGACTAACATTTTTTTACTGCCGATGATTGTCAGCCTGGCGGTGTTTTCGGGGAAAAGCCAGTTATGGTAGATGAATGCCGAAACTCGGCCGGACAATTCCAGCACAGCCAGATTGAGATCTTCCAGATCGGGTTGCAGATAGCGGTAGCCATGCAATGCGATCGTCTGGGGAGCGTTGTCCAGGAGATACAGGATGATCGAAACATCGTGAGGGGCGGAGTTCCACCAGACGTTTGAATCGCGTTTGATCCGTCCGAGATTCAGCCGCTGGGAATAGATGTGGTGAACCGAACCGAGTTCATCCCCATGGATGAGCTCGCGGATTTTGCGAATCGCTGGATCATAGAGAAATGTGTGGTCGACAAAAAGCACGGTCCCCTTGGACCGGCTGAGATCAACGAGGTCTCGTCCTTCCTCGACGCGCAGGGCCAATGGTTTTTCGATCCACACGTGTTTGCCGGCGTCTATGGCTTTGCGCGCGAGTGCGAAGTGCGTCGCTGGCGGCGTTGCCAGAACAATCGCTGCAATGCTCGGATCGGACAGAATATTATCGATGGACTCGCTCGTTGGGATATCAGGGTAAGTCTGATTCATCTCGGCGCGATGGCCGGCATGAATATCGCAGATCACTCGAACCAAACTGTTTCTATTAAGGACAAATTTCGGCAGTAATTTTTTCCCCCAGTAGCCTGCGCCCACAAGCGCGATCGACACTTTGTCGTTCATGATCTCACTTGTACTCTTTGATACGGAACGAGGGATCCGTTTGCGCTGAAATGAAGCGGCCGAGATTCCAAACGTTGGAAAAACTCAGCAGCGAGAGGGCGACGGTTGCAGCTCCCAATGCCAAATGGCCGGACGCGACAAGCAGCGGCGCGATGGCCAGCGAAAGCCATTTCAGCCAACAGAAACGTTTTCGCCAGCGCGCCGCACCGCGCAGAGCGAAAGGCAGCGCGATAAGGTCCCGCAGGACAAAAAATACTCGATTCAAACCGTAGTGCGACTGTCCCGAGATACGTGGCCGATCAATCACTTCGACTTCGGCAAATTCATGCCGCCGTAGACCGAGGGCAGCGGGCGAGAAACGATTCATATAGCCGTCGGGGACAAACTTGTTTTCCAAAACCTCCCGGCGATAGGCTTTGAGACCGCAGCCGCAATCGTGCACCGCGACCCGGCTGACGAACCGAATCAGCCCGTTTGCAATTTGTGATGGTACCAGCCGGCTCCAGAGGTGTTCGACGCGTTCGCGGCGTCGGCCCGATACGACGCGATAGCCTTTACTGAGCTCATCCAACAGCGCCGGGATGTATGCAGGATCATTTTGATAGTCACCGTCGATGGTCACCAGCACATCACCGCGGGCCATAGAAACGCCCGCCAACAAAGCCCAATTCTCGCCGACATTGTTCTCCAAATCGACAAAGTGAAATCGCGGATCACGGCAATGGATCTCTTTCATTCGCCTGAGGGTCGCATCGGTGCTCAGGTCATTGACGAATATTACCTCATACGGCCGGCCGGTCTTTGCCATTACTTTGCTGATGTCTTGATAAAGCGGGAGGACGTTCCCTTCTTCGTTATGCATTGGGGCAATAATCGAGATGTCGATGCGCGGGACCGCTCGATCAGTCGTGGGCAAAAAAGAACTCCTTGAGGTTGCCGATCACCCAATCGACTTCATCATCCCTCAATTCGGCGAACATCGGCAGGGCGATATTTTGATTGGCATAGCGTTCTGCTTCGGGAAATGAAAGCTCGCGAAAGCCGCGACTCAGCCAGGCCTCATGGTGGTGAAGAGGTATGGGATAGTAAATTCCGCTGCCTATCTGTCGGCGGCCAAGAAAGTCTTTCAGCTCATCCCGATACGGGGTTTCAATGACATATTGATGGTACACGCTCTGCCGATCGTCGAAAACGGGCGGCGTTTTAAGCGGGAATCGGGAAAGTTCCCGAGTATAAGCGTCCGCGATCTCTCGCCGTCGTGCATTGTCTTGATCGAGCGAGGGCAGTTTGATTCGCAGCACGGCCGCTTGCATTTCGTCCAAGCGGCTGTTCCAGCCGTAGATTGTATGATTGTATTTTTCCGACTGGCCGTGCACGCGCAACAATCGAACCGTTCTTGCCAGCTCGTCGTCATTCGTAAGCACGACTCCGCCATCGCCATAGCAGGCCAGATTTTTGACCGGGCCCAGACTCATAGGTGTGATCACTCCAAGTCCCGCCGCGCGTTTGCCACGGTAGATGGCGCCCTGAGCTTGCGACGAATCTTCAACGACAGGAACTCCACTGTCCCTGGCGATTTGGCCGATTGCATCCATGTCGCAGGGAAGACCAAGAAGATGAACGGCAATGACGGCCTTCGTATTGGCACTTATCGCTGCCCGCAAAGCCTTCAAGTCCGGCCCGTAATCGACATGCGACTTGTCGACCAAGATCGGTGTGGCGCCCAGATAGAGGATTGGTTCGATGACCGGCGCCGGCGCATGAGCCGGCAAGATGACTTCGTCACCAGAGCCGACTTTGAGCGCGCGAAGGGATAAGAAAATCGCGTCCGTGCCGGAGGCGACGCCTACGGCGTGCCGAACATTGCAGTAGGCGGCAAATTCCTCCTCGAACGCCGCGAGATTGCGCCCATTCAACAAGCGCATGGACTCGAATGTCAGGTTCCATTGCCGTTGCAGTTCGGCTTCAATGGAACGGTATTTTCTTGTGAGGTCTAAAAGCGGAATGGGTGCGAGTTGAAAGGTCTCGCGACGTCTCTTGCGCCCTTCTTTTGTGCAAGTCTTATCGGGGTGATCTAGATCGGTTGGCTGCTTCTTTCCGGCCCGTAGTGGCGATGCTGCTACCATGTAAATTCTCCCTCAGACAGTCTGCCAGGGTAAAACCATTTGTGGCGAGTTTCGCACGAATGCCAAATAGCAATCGCGTCGAACTCGCGTTATCGCGAAAATGCAGAACGCGAGTCAGAGAAGAAGAGAGCAGTTCAGTTCGAAACGCTTACTGAGATTTTGCGAAATCTGCGCAATCGTAGAATCGGTTCGATGAAAGGTGAGTTCCGGCAAGTTCAAAAAAAACAGGGCGGGTAAGAGCACAAGGTCAAGGGGCCGATAGTTGTCGACGTCATCGGCGTAGTCCTGGTTATCCAGAGCAACAATTGATGGAACGATATAGGTGTCCAGGTTATCGCTGGTCGCATATCCCAGGCTCATGAGTGCAAACCAAACGGTAAGCACAGAGAACGCGACAACCTTGGCAAACATGAAAGGTATATATACCCTCGTTTGCCAAGTCACAAGAGAACTGGGAATCTTTTCGTTCGGATGATCCGTGACGAAGAAGAAAGAATCCTTGATTACCGCTGCTTGACAGGGAGATACTGCGTGTTTAACCTACGGCATCAACTTTTTCAGAGGAGTTCTGCGTGAAAACCAGTATCAAATTATTTTTGTTGTCGGCCAGTTTTTTTGTTCTCGCTCATAACCGTTTACTTTTCGCTCAGAGTGACTTTTACAAAGGAAAAACGATTACCGTCTATATCGGCACAACGCCGGGCGCATTATACGATCAGTGGGGCCGACTTCTCGCGCAGCATATGGGAAAGCATATCCCCGGCAAACCTGACATGATCGTACAGAATATGCCGGGCGCCGGACACATGATTGCAGCCAATTACGTATATAACAAAACCAAGCCGGATGGCTTGAGCCTGATTGGCTCGATCGTTCCGACGCTTTACTTCGATCAACTCGTCGGTCGCAAAGAAGCCCAATACGATTGGGCGAAATTTGTCTGGATCGGCTCGCCGGTTCAAGGTGAATCACAGATGTATATGCGCGCCGATACTCCATATAAAACTATCGAGGATGTCCGCGGTGCCAAGGAGCCGCCACGCTGCGGCGCGCAGGGAACTTCGGACTCAGCTTATTACTTGCCCAAACTGTTCGAGGAAACCATCGGCACGAAATTCAATCTCGTCCAGGGTTACCCCGGCGGCCCGGAAATCGATCTCGCCGTTGAGCGCGGAGAAATACACTGCCGAGCTTTTACCATCGAAGCCTTCATGTCACGCGAGCCCTATCATACATGGCGCAAAAAGGGTTTCGTTCGCAACATTATACAGACCGGGAAGAAGAGAGATGCAAAACTGCCGGAAACACCGACGCTTTGGGAATTAATGGATCGCTACAAAACGCCTGAGCCAAGCCGGCGGCTGGCGACGCTCATGCTTGCTTCTGGCCAGCTCGGAAGACCAATGATGGGTACGCCGGGTATTCCTGCGGATCGCATCAAAATTTTGCGTGATGCATTCAACGCGACCATGAAGGATCCCGAGTTTCTCGCTGATATCGATAAGCGGCAGTTCGATCTCGATCCCGTGCCCGGCGAAGAACTGGAGAAGATCGTCAAAGATGTGATGAGCCAGCCGCCGGACGTCATAGCGAGAATGAAGAAACTGCTCGGGAACTGATACTCCAAATCGCGGACCAAAGCGGCGTCCAAACTCGGACGCCGCTTTTTTTTTGGTGCGCCCGGCAGGGCGCAGACCTAGGAGGTGAAAGACCTTGGCAGGCCCGATCAGGGGAACTGCTAGCCGCACGGCAAGGGTATCCATCGCGAGGTGGAATCTGAAGGAAGCCGCAGGCAAAGCGCTGGACCGACGAACAAGCAAGCGCATGAGGCGGGCACGCTCGGTGAGACGGCCAATATCGTTAAAGCCCCAAGCTGATCCAGAAAGCGTGGACGTAGATGCGCCGGTCATAAGCGTGAAAGGGATGCGCATTACCCGGGGAGATCTGCCGATCTGCGAAGCAAAGAAAGAAAGAAAAAAAACAAACGTTGCAGAGCTAACAACGTTGAGAAGCGTTGTGAGGGGTTGGCAGAAGTCAGCCGAGGGCATAGTAGGTTTGAGATTGACCGGACCGAAGGCCCAAACGAGTCG
>DATIEH010000204.1:0-9743 GCA_035455905.1 Binatia bacterium
AGCACCAGTCCCTCTGATGTGGAAGCGCAGAAATTGGTCGAGCGGCCGACCACCGCGTTCAAACAAACCGAGCCGCTCGGCGCCGGCGTCAGCTTAACGCGCACGCCTTCCTGTTCAAAATACTTGAGCTGCTCGGCGACCCAGATCGCCGCGAACGCGAAATTGGGCACGGCAGTCAGTATCGTCACTTCGGGAAGCTCCTTTTGCTGCGCTCTCAATTCCGGTGTGATTCCAGCGACGAGCATAAAAACCAGCGCGGTGATTGCTACCGCCAAAGCCGTTCGTTTTCGCATCCGAGAATCTCCTTCCTTTAGGCTTGAATTTGAATGTGTTCGGTTTGGGACTGCCAGCGTAACGCTCGCCGTTCGATCAGCTCAGCGATACGATCCATGATGATGACCATGATCATCAGGACGATGATTCCGACGAAGACATCGGCGGTCTTGAAAATTCCCGCCGACATACGGATGAAAAAGCCGACGCCTTCGGTAGCAGCGACAAATTCTCCGACGATGGCGCCGATGACGGCAAAGGGAATGCTCGTACGAATTCCGGTGAAGACGTAGGGAGAAATTGCCGGGAGGATCACTTTTAAAGTCAATTTCCATCCCTTAACGCCCATCAAATTTGCAAGATCGACGTATTCCTGATCCATCTGACGCATGCCCGTGTACGTATTGAAAAAATTCAGAAAGAAAGTGAGCAGGAAAACCACGCCGACTTTCGACCATAGACCGATACCTAACCAGACGATGAAGAGTGGCGCCAATGCGGTGCGCGGAATTCCGTTTAGGCCGATGATAATCGGCTCGAAGATTTCGGCGAGCAACCGGCTCCGCCCAAAAGCGTACCCCAGAGCAATACCTGAAATCGCCCCGATCGGGAATCCAATGGCGATTTCTTGAAACGTGACCCAGGTGTGCTGGAGCAAGTCGCCGTCGCGATAACCGCTGATCAGTGAGAAAAAAATGCGGCTTGGGCTGCTGACGAGAAATGGTTCAATCCACCGGCCCGAAGCAATCTCCCAGAGGAGCAAAAAGCCGCCGATGATAGCGACACGAGCTAAGTTCACGCCCATAGCACCCATTGAGATCACGGCGTGTTTGCTCGGCCGGACGGCGTCCTTGGGACGCCCTGGTCGAGATGGTGCTTGAATTGTCGGATCCGACATAAGATCAGCCTTCTAGTGTGCGCCGATGCTGAGCTCGTGGCGAAATATGTTCCATAAGTGGCCGTAGGCTTCGTCAAAACCGTCTTGGCGATGAATCTCGAAAATGTTGCGCGGTCGAGACATCGGCACTTGAACGACATCTCTAATTTTACCGGGCCGGTGAGTCATCACGACGACCTGGTCCGCCAGCGCGACGGCTTCAACCAGGTCGTGAGTGACAAAAATGATCGTCTGGCGTTTTTTCTCCCAGATTTTCAACAGCTCGTCTTGGAGCACCATGCGCGTCTGTGCGTCCAACGGGCCAAAGGGTTCGTCCATGAGGATGACCGGCGGCTCATAAACGAGAGCGCGCACGATTGATGCTCGTTTACTCATACCGCCTGAGAGTTGCGCGGGATAATATTTCTCAAAACCAGCGAGCCCAGCCAAATGAATGAACTGGCTCACTTGCCGCTCGCGATCGGCGCGCGAATATTGTTTGGAGTCCAGTCCGAACCCAACGTTTTCCTCTACGGTCAGCCAGGGGAATAGCTTGCTTTCTTGCGGTACGTAACCAACTTTGGTGTTCAGGCCACGCACTTCTTCCCCCTGAAACATGATCCGGCCCGAAGAGCACGGTGAAAAGCCGGCGATGAGCCTGAGCAACGTCGACTTGCCGCAACCGCTCGGACCGACGACAGTGATAAATTCTCCGGCGTGAATGCTCAGTTCAATATCGATGAGTGCGTCGAGATTTTCCCGACCGGGGCTCTGAAATGCCTTGCAGACTTTTTCAACCTGGATAACGGCATCGCTCGGGAATGGCGCGACTGTGCTCGGATTCCGTGTGAGATTGCCCATGCGTAGGAGCTCGCTTAGCTGCGGTATTTATCCATGCGAAACGGGTAGAGTCAACCACGTTGGTCGTGATAGCTAATTTGCATTTTCGTCAAGCGGCCGCTAACGTGCCGCTATTCATTTTTACGGAGGAGAAAATGCGGATCATCAGCGAGGCGACCATCAAGAGCAACAGCGGTCAAGCATTCGAAGTGAAAAAGGGTCAGATCATTCGAGTCATCGGCCAATCGACGGCGGATTACGTGGTTTTCAATCTGCGCAACATCAAAGAGCGTTTTGATCAGGCGCGCACCAAAGTCGATCAGGGGAAAATTTACGTCACCACGGGGGACATGCTCATTTCGAAGTTCAACAATGTCATGCAGACAATCGTCAAAGACACGTACCGCGGCACCCATGACATGGAGAAGGGCATGTGCAGCACCTCGTTTTACAAAAAATGGGGCGATCAGATTTTTGAAATCTATGGCGACGTGTGGAAAAAATTGGGCAGAAAAAAGGTCGTGGCACCGAAACACGGCTGTTGGGAGAACTTGGCCAGCGCGTTAAAGCCGTACGGAGTTTTAAAGGAAGATGTGCCGAGCCCACTCAATATTTTTCAAACGATGGTGATTAACGCGAAAACCGGGAGCATGCGTTATTCGATGACGCGGCCGGGACTAGGCGGCGACATGATGGATTTGCGCTCTGAAATGGACTGTCTGGTCGGCATCAGCGCTTGTCCAGAAGGCGGACGGGGGAAGGACCTCAACATTGTCATCTACAAGGATTAGTCGGCCGTACGGTTCAAATCGTTCAAAATGTTCAAGCCGTTCAAACCGTCAAAGTCCCCCTCATCCTTACCTGCGACGCCGACCGAGTCCCTGATTGTTCGAGCCAACGGCGAGAAATCTTTTTGTTAAACTGGACCGCAAGATCTCTCGCTCGCGCTCGAGATTACAAAATGTGATCCCATGAGTTGATTGCGACACAGCGCCCGATCCACCGGTAGACAGAATATAGGGACTCAACGATTTGAACGACTTGAACTCCTAGAACGGTTCTATTTGTACAGCTTGTCGATAAAACCGCTGGACTCGAGCTCTTTTAAGAAACTCACATCGGTAAAATCGCTGGGCTTGGCCTGTGCGGCTTTCGGGCTCTTGATCTTCAGCTGGTCGAGATAGATCTGAATGCCGGGCTCGGTAGGATAGGGAACCTTCATCGTCAGTTTCGCAACGATCTCGTTATAGGCTTCTTCGATGGATTTCTCGTCTTTGATGGCGAGATATTTTTGCAAGACCTTTTGCGCACCTTTCGGATTGGTCAGATTGTAATGGCTGGCCTCCACATAGGCCATGAGAAAACGGCGCACGGTATCAGGCTTTTTCTTGATGTAATCGCGTGTCGTGGCCACGCCGTTTTGTTGCCATTCGACATCGAGCTTGGTGAAATCCAACAAAGCGCGCATGCCGATCTCCTTGGCTTTGAGTGTTTCCGGCGCTTGAAGCAGTGTGGCTTGAAGGGCATTGCTCTGCATGGCCGCGAGCCGGGCGGGGATCGAGCCGGCCTGCACGTAGGTTATCTCGCTTTCCTTTATTCCTAGTTTATTGAACACCGTGATGGCCGCGGCATTATCCGCGCTCCCGATGCGGCTCACGCCGAATTTCTTGCCCCTCAAATCTTCGACTCGTTTGATTTCATTCGTGACAAAGAGCACGTAGGGGAAGCGATTGGCGCCGCCGGCCACCAGGACCGCGCCGGAACCTTGCAGATTGCTGGTGATGACCGCCGAGGCGCCGGTGTGGCTGATCGGTGTTTCGCCGGCGACCAGAGCGGCGACGGCAAGCGGCGCACCGACGAGCAATACCAAATCGACATCGAGTCCGTACTTCGCATAAAAACCGAGTTCTTTGGCGACCCAGACGTTGGCTTGCGTGGGAGCAATGACGGTATAGGCGACGCGCAGTTTTTCCGGGGTTTGGGCCGTCACGAGCGAGCGAGTGGCCGGTGGAAAAAACAGCAAGCAAACGATGACTACGAGTGTTCGCAAGGGCCGGCGTACCATGAACTTCTCCTTGTTTTTGGCCAGCAGGACGTTTTCACAAGGCGAGCTGGCGTGCATGCGGCAGCTAATATCACAGTTTAGCGGAGACAGTAACCGTGGGTGGACGATCGCGCAACTGGATCTGAAACGCAGAAAAATCTCTCGCTTTGCTCGAAATGACAGCCAAACTATAAGCACTGGACGGCGATGTGCTGGCGCTCATTAGTTCAATCGAAATGCGTGCAGTCACATGCAGCGGAGGCGCAAACTATTGTGCCGCTACGCGCCATGGCATCAGGCGCCGATCGAAGTATTGAATCAACGCCAGCAGAGCGACCGCGAGCAATACGATCGTGAGAATGGTCGCGAAGAGTGCGCTCGAATTGAACGATGCGCTGAAAGTCATCAGCATGGCGCCGAAACCGACCGCGGCCAGAATCATTTCACCGGTGACCATGCCAAGCACCGCACGGCCCATACCGAGGCGAATTCCAGCCAGGATCATCGGCATCGCGGCGGGTAGAATGACCTTGAGAAATAATTCACTTTCACGCGCGCCGAAGGAGCGCGCCATCTCCGTCAAGGTGGGATCGACATTGCGGACGCCCGCCGTCGTATTGATGGCGATGATTACGAACGCGAAAAGAAAGACGATCCAAACCCGAGAAACCAGGCCCAAACCGAAAGCGATAACCAAAAAAGGAATGAACGAAATCATCGGCACTGCCAGGAGTGCGGTCATGTAAACTTCCAAAAAAGCTTCGACACGCCGGTAACGACCCATCAATAATCCGAGTGGCACACCGAACAGGACGGAAATAAAAAATCCAATGGCAAGAGCTTGAAAGCTGATGGCGATCGCGTGGAAGAGCTGTCCCGAGACGAGCAGCTCGATCCAAACGGTGATCACTTTGGAAAGCGGCGGGAGCAGATGAGCGTTGCCGTTGCGGCCGGCGATTTCCCAGACTGACGCGAGCGTAAGCAGCGAGATGATTCTGAGCGTGCCCGCCTTCATAGTGTACCGCTATTTACGTCCGATCTTTTTGAGTACTTTGTCCAGCGGACCCGTATCAAATGCCTGGTTAAAGCTTACGGCGTTTTTGTTGAGCAGGCCGGATTCCTCGAAAAACTTGATGCTCGCCTCGCCTCGTTGTCTGTCGGCCCCACCGTTTACGTCCCAAATGCGGAGCTCCTTGTAAGTGGCGGCGATGGCATCAACGAGTTCCGGCTTGGTCTCAGGCATTAATCGCAAGGCATTTTCTTTGACCGATGCCGGGCGCGCTTCGGCATCGCGATGCGCTCTGAGAATCGCCTCGAGGACACTTTCAACAGTCGAGGCATTTTTTTGCACGTAATCGGCGCGCGCAAAGTACATCGATCCAATGAGCTGCGGAAAAGTTTTGGCGTACGAGATCAAAACATGAAACTGCCCGGGCTTGGCATTTAGAATATTCAACACATCACCGATCTCTGCCGGTGTCGCGTCCAGCTGGCCGCGCATCAGAGCTTCGGCGCGCACCTCCGAGCCCGGAATGATCATCCAATTGGGCGAAATCTTGTAATATTGCGCCATCCATTTGACCAGTGCTTCGGTAACTGTAATCGGCGCGTGATAACCGACCCGTTTGCCATCCAATTGTTTCGGATCTTTGAACGATACGGGAGTGACGAGCTGCCACTCGTTGCGCACCTGTTCGCCGATGATACGAACACTCATGCCGCTTTCGACTGCTTTAATGACAGCAATGCCGGCAGCAGAACCGATATCCGCCTCTCCGGCGGCGACAGCCTGGACGGCCAGTTCGGTTTTCGGGAAGAAGGTCGGGATCACTTCGATTCCCTGTTTTTTGAGCTGCTCCCACGCGAGCAGCGAGGGAATGTCGCCCATGTCCGCCGATGATGGGTAGGCGAAGCGCACTTTCTTTTGGGCCTGCGCTTCGCCGGTCCAGATGAAAGCCACGATGGTGATTAAAAGCAGTGTCAGCAGCTTGGCGAGTGAATTAGTCATGGTCGTTTCACCTCCTGTTAGGTTGCGCCGCTATTCAATAGCGATCTCCGCCTTCCATCCAGTTAGCCTGCGGTCGAGCCATTGGACCGCTTTCATCGTCACCAACGCCACGAGCAGGACCGTAAGAATCACGGCGAAGAGCGAGTCTGTGGCGAAGGCCGAGCCGTATTGCATGATCATGGCGCCGATGCCGGTGAGCGTGAGCAGCATTTCCGCTGTAACCATGCCTTTCACGGCACGACCAATGCCCAGGCGCAGACCAGCCATGATCGCCGGCAGAGCTGCGGGCAGTATGATCTTGAAAAAAATTTCTCTTTCTTTCGCGCCGAAGGAGCGCGCCATTTCCACCAGAACGGTGTCGACCTGCTTCACGCCGGTCATCGTATTGATGATGATGACGAGTACGGAAAAAAGGAAAACTACCGCAATACGCGACTCCACGCCCAGTCCGAACCAGAGGATCAGTACCGGTACAAACGCTGTGGTTGGCGCGGACATAAGCGCATTCACATAGAGATCCAGAAAATGCTCAACGGCGCGAAAACGTCCCATCAAAAGACCGAGAACAACACCGACGAAGACCGCCAGCAGGAAACCTATGACGAGGGTCGTTAGACTCATGCTCAAATTGGCGAGCAATTTGCCGCTGCTCAAAAGCTTCCACCAGGCTGCGGCGATCTGCGACAGCGGCGGAATCAAGGTGGAATCCATGGCGCGCCCGGTCACCTCCCATAAAACCGCGAGCGAGAGTATCGAGAGGGCATTGCTGCCGAAGCGGCTATTCAATGGTGGTTCTCCATCGCGCGCTTGAGACTTTCCCAAATATAATTGGTCAGGTCGACAAATTTTGCGTGGCGCCGCACTTGTTCAGAGACGCGCGGTCGCGGCAGCGGCACATCGAGAATCTCCGCCACTTTTCCGGGCCTCGGAGTCATGACGACCACGCGATCGGAGAGATACACTGCTTCGTCCATGCTGTGAGTAATAAAGATCACCGTTTTGCGTTCACGTTGCCACAGCTCCAGGAGCTCTTCCTGTAGCAGTTGACGCGTTTGCGCGTCGACCGCGCCGAAAGGCTCGTCCATGAGTAAAATCGTAGGATTGACGGCGAGCGCCCGCGCCAGCCCGGCGCGTTGCTGCATGCCGCCGGAGAGCTCGTGAGGATAATGATTTTCGAAGTCGGCCAGACCAACGCGCTTCAAATAATCGCGTGCGGTCTTTGCTCGCTCTTCTTTGGACAGTTGGCGCAGCTCCAAACTGAACTCGACATTGGCGAGCACAGTGCGCCATGGTAGCAAGGCAAACGATTGAAATACGACTGCACGATCGGGACCCGGCGCGGTGACCGGCTTACCATTGATCACGATCCTGCCGCTATCATAAGGGATCAGTCCGTCAATCATTTTTAGCAGCGTCGTTTTGCCGCAACCGCTCGGGCCAATGATGCTGACAAACTCGTTCTCGCGGATCGAAAGACTCACATCCGACAACGCCTTAATCTCCGTCGTGCTCTCTTTGACAGTTTTGTGAAAGCTCTTCGAGACGCCCTGGATTTCAACCAAATGTTTGGACTCGTTCAAGACGTTTAAACCGTTCAATCCGTTCAAAACGTTTGAGGATTCGAGCGGGTTTTGGACCTGTTGAACGAATTGAACTGGTTGAACGGTTTGAACCGACATCTCATCTTCCGGTGATTGCCTCATCGTCCTTGCCCGGCTGATACGGCCGCGTATCGCGCGCGAGATCGATTTTATTGAGCACCTCGTCCGGCGCCTGCGCTTCTTTAGGAAAGTGATAAGGCGGCAGCGGTTTGGTGGCGTCGAAAATCAATTTCGTTTCCATCGGCCCTTTCTCCATACGATTAAAGCCATAGGCAGTGGGATTTAAATGCGAGCCGATGATGTTCGGGATAATCACCAGATCACGATCGGCTTGAAAGCGCATCGCCAGCGCCCAGAGCACTTGCGTTTCATTAAAGACATCGACGTCATCGTCCACCACGATCACATGCTTGATATTCGGGTCGGTAACGATGGCCGCGAGGGCTGCCTGCTTGGGATCTCCCTCGGCGCGCTTTTTGACCGAGATGTAACAATGGGACCGAGCAGCGCCGGAGATCGGCATGTTGACGCCGGTGGTGCTCGGCACGACTTCCTGAATGCGCTTCAAAAGGCTGCCCAAACGGGGCGCAGCGCCGATGATATTGTGCTCGAAATGAGCGCTGTGGATGCACTGGTAGATCGGGTTTTTGCGCATCGTGATTGCGGTGACTTCGATGTAGGGTTGCTCGCCTTCCTTGTAGTAATAGTGCGGCCATTCGCCGAACGGCCCCTCGTAGTGGCGTTTATGCGGCGGTACGATTCCCTCAATAACTATTTCGCAACGTGCCGGCACCATGAGACTGACGGTTTCTGCTTTGACCACTTCCAAAGGCTCGCCCAAGAACGCGCCGGCGACTTCCATTTCCGATCCGACGCCCGCTTGTTTGCTGACGGCAGCCATGTTCAATGCCGGATGATGGCCAATGGCGAGAGCGACTTCCATCGGCTCGTTGTGATCCTCGTATTCTGCCCGGATGTAATTGCCGTGATTGGCGGGATTGATCATCAAGCCGAGCTGACGCTTGCCTTGCTTCTGATGGCGATAGATGCCGACGTTGACCGCGTTGGTGCCGCGTTCCTTACAGATGAGAGCGGCGGCATTGATGTAGGAGCCGGCATCGCCCTCATTCAGTGTAAGGACGGGTAAGAGATCGAGATCGGCATCGTCGCCTTTCAAGATCACCTCTTTGCAGGGCGCATCTTTGGCAGGAATCTCTTTCACCGGCACAGGATGATGCTCGCGGAACGCCAAGTCTTTCACCATTTGCGGGACTGAGGGCGACCCTAATGACAGTGCTAGACGCTCGTAGGTTGCGCCGAGATTGATGACCAGCGGAATCTTGGAGCCTTTAATGCTTTTGAAAAATACCAGCGGGTATTCATTTTTGCGCTCGAACTTTTCGACAATCGCGCTGGCCTCGTAACGCGGGTCGACTTCCCGATCGACAACGACGACGTCTTTCGGCCTTTTCTCGAGCAATTCATCCAAATAGCTGCGCAGATCTTTCGCCATATTTGTCTCCTTAGATGCCTGGGGCAGTCCTAGCCTTGGATTCTAAATACACCCAGTCGAATTCGTCTGGCAACTGGCAAGGCAATGCGCTTTGCTTGACAGGCCGTATTCGTTCTTTTAACTCTGAAGCCGTCGTGATGCGAAAGCTACCGGTCAGATGGGGCTTGAGCCTTGCCAATCGTGGTGCGCTCTTCGGACTTACCGATATCGACGAGTTAATTGAAAGCGCGCTTTTTGCAGAGCAGTCGGGTGTGTTCGAGTCCGTTTGGGTTGGCGATAGCCTGATTCACAAGCCGCGGCTGGAAGCAATTACCTTGCTTGCAGCGCTCGCCACGCGCACTGAGAAGGTTCGCCTCGGCACTATCTGCATGGCTTCCTTTCCAGTGCGTCATCCGGTTTTACTCGCCGTCCAGTGGGCTTCCCTCGACCAGATCTCCAAAGGCCGGACGATTTTAGGCGTCTGTATCGGTGGCGGTCACGAGGGCGAGCTCCGCGCGTTCGGTGTGAAGCGCCAAGAGCGGGTCGGACGGATGAAAGAAGGCATCGAGCTTTTGCGCGCGGTATGGCGCGATGACGAGGTTCATCAC
>DATIEH010000205.1:0-4766 GCA_035455905.1 Binatia bacterium
GTGAATTCCGCCGAGACGGCATCGCGGAAAAACCAACTGAGCCATGAAATGCGCGGTGAAAGTAGACCTTTCGGTCGTTTGGCCGCCTTTCTCGGCCTTTGCCGCGATCGGGACGGTGCTGTTCTCCTTGTCTTCCGCAAGACGATAGGAACCAATGGTGTGACACGACTAGATGATCCGTTTCTTTGCTGAGGACTGGACGAGAAATCGCACCATGTCATTATCGAGCTGCAGAAAATCAAGAAGTTACTAAGAAACTCGATATCGAACTACTGTTGTGATCCGGCGAACTCGAAAACTCTGTCGAGGCTCCTTTAGGGTTCTGGCGACCTCTTTGCAGTGCTTTGGATCGCGCTCGCGCTAAGCTCCAGGTACCGCGCAGACTGGTACTCGAGAATTTCTCGACTGCGACCACGGCGCGATTGGGTCTTTCATAGATTAGGAGGGCAAGATGTTTACCCGGATACTGGTGCCGCTGGACGGATCCGACAACGCGGAAAGAGCTCTGCCATACGCCCGCGTGTTGGCACGAACCCTCGAAATACCGGTAACCCTGATAACGGTTGTCGAAACAGCCGCCGATATTTTCGCTAAAAAAGTCCGTGATCTCGATACGCGCATACAAGAGAGCATGAAAAGCAGTGAGGAATATCTCGAGAAAATATCCCGGACATTCGCCGGGGCCAGCGTCCAATACGCGGTGGAAAAAGGCAAAGCCGAAGACGCTATTATCATAAATGCCGCTGCGGATAATCGAACGCTTATCACGATGGCTTCCCATGGGCGTTCCGGAGTCGGCCGCTGGCTGCTCGGCAGCGTCGCCGAGAAAGTTGTGCATGGAGCGAATAACGCTGTTCTTGTAGTGAGAGCGAACCAGGAAATGACTTCAGAGGGTGAAGCAGCTTCGGATTCAATCATTGTCCCGCTCGACGGTTCGAACCAGGCCGAATCCGTTCTCTTATATGTCGTCGATTTGGCAAGAGCTTTCCATGCGAAGGTCACGCTCGTACGCGCATACAGCCTGAAACAGATCATCTTCAGCTTCGAGCAATATCATCCCGATCTGGATGGACTCAAAGACGCATTGAGATGGGAAGCCAAAATTTATCTGGATGAAAAGGTAGCGCAACTGAAGAGTCGCGGTCTAGTGGATGTGTTCTGTTTCGCCACCGAAGGAGACGCTCCGGAAACAATCATCGAAATGGGTAAGGGAGCACCGCGCACGCTGATTGCAATGTCGACCCACGGCGGCTCGATGATCAAGCATTGGGTACTTGGCAGCGTCACCGAAAAAGTGCTCCGTCACGCCAACAACGCGGTATTAATCATTCGCACCTGATCCCGTGCGCGAAGCGCGTTAGCGGCGCGAGACTCATTAGCGTATTGTTTCGCCGCAGAGCAGGGGGGAGTACGTAAAGAGCTGAGTGGAGTTTATTCACCATGTGAGAAAAAGCTACGAGGCGGCAAAAACTTTGCCGACGGCAATTATTCTGAACCCAAGGAGCTTTGTATAAAGAGTAGAATAAACGAAGGAGGTGAAATATGACTCCCAGAATTCCGGAATCCCTGAAATGGGAGCATGAGGAGCTCCACGCGGAGCTTGCGCGGGCGACGAAAGCGGGCGGCAAAACCGGCGAAGCGGCGAAAGCCGTAGCCGGAGTTCTGCATAACCACTTCCTCAAGGAGGAAGAATTTGCTCTTCCACCGATCGGTCTATTAGCAGCGCTGGCGCGCGGCGAAATCGAGGATGAAATGCGCGACGTTTTAGTCATGACCGAGCGGCTCAAAGCGGAGCTGCCGGAAATGCTTCGCGAGCATCAAGCGGTGGTGACGGCGCTGGCAGAATTGACCGCCGCAGCGAAGAAAGAAAAACTGGCGGAGCATGCTCGCTTTGCGAAAAAGTTGATGGTACACGCGCAAACGGAAGAAGAGGTTCTCTATCCAGCCGCCATATTGATCGGCGAATACCTGAAACTCAGACTGAAGGCCTAACAAACCAGCGCTGCTCGACAGCATTTTAGCAGCACGCCGAAAGATGCTTCCTATGCCAGGAAAAATTCACTGCTACCTTGCCGCTGATCACGATCGTCTCGATGCTCTGCTCGAACGCGCCATTTCTGACCCGACGAATATCGATGCCGCGGCTTACGCCCAATTTCGGGCCGGTCTACTGAAACATATCGCGATGGAGGAAAAGGTTCTTCTGCCCGCGGCGCAAAAAGCGCGCGGCGGCGACCCGCTTCCGATCGCGGCCAGGCTAAGGCTCGACCACGGTGCGTTGGTTGCGCTGCTTGTACCGTCGCCGACTGCACCGATTGTTGCAGCCATTCGCGCGATTTTGAAAGTCCATAATCCGATCGAAGAGGATCCCGGCGGGGTCTACGATGAGTGCGAAAAGCTGGCCGGAGCAGAGGGTGATCAGATTTTGCGCCAGTTGCAGAATCAGTCCGAAGTGAAGGTATTGCCGCACGTCGATAACGCGTTTGTACTGGATGCGGCGCGCCGGGCATTGGCGAGAGCGGGTTACAACCTGGAAGTGTGATTTAGCCACGCGGATATAACAACCGTGCCGCTTGCAACCCGGATCATTTGAGTTGTCGGGCTCTAGGATTGTCGGGGCCGTGTGACGATTCGGCTGCAAACCGAGCTTGGCGCGCAGCACGTAACGCAGGATGATCTCAGAAAGGTATCGAGCGCGGTCCTCATGATTTGCCCGCCTCCGACTCGTAGGTATAGAGCATGCGCGGTAGTTCGGATTCCGCTTCAATACGGCGCGGATTCGGATAGCGCAGCGCCTGCCAGCAGAGCCAGAGCAGAGGCAAAGCTCCACCGATAATGAATAGCGCGTCGCCGGGAAGGCGGGCCCATTCGAGAACGTTGACCCAGGGTATATTGATAAAGTCCAAACTCCGCGCGTACCAGTAACCCGCATCGATGGCGTTATAAAGCTGAACGATGCCAAGCGGAAAAAGATTGATAAATGCCATCCACGCTAAGCCGATATTGAGCGAGCAGAAAGAAATTTTGGCGGCGCGATCGCTCCACGCGTCGGCGCGGGTCAAGTAGCGGAGACAAAAGAGCAAGAGCCCGGCCGCCAGCATGCCGTACACTCCCATCATCGCGGTATGGCCGTGATTGGCGGTGAGTGCGGTGCCGATTTCATAATAACTCACCACCGGCAAATTAATCAGAAACCCAAACACGCCAGCGCCGAGAAAATTCCATACTCCTACCGATACCAGGAACCAGACTGCCCAACGGTGGAGATGATAACGCTCCATTGTCTTCTGCTCGCCCGATTTGATGAACGACCATGCCTCCAGCGACAGCAACAACAAAGGAATCACTTCCATCGCCGAGAAAGTCGCGCCGAGAGCGAGGTGCGCCACCGGAGTGCCGCTAAAATAAAGGTGGTGCATCGTGCCGATGACACCGCCGAGCGAGTAAAGAATAATATCCAGATAGATCACCCGGAGCGCCGTGGCCTGGCGCACGACTCCGAGCAAGACGAACATGTAGGCGACAATCACCGTGGTAAACAGCTCGAGAAAATCTTCGACCCAGAGATGCACCACCCAGAAACGCCAAAAATCGTTGACGGCGAATCCGGAGCGAGGGCTCGCAAGCAGCCCGACGGCATAAAAGGCGGGAATCGCAAGCGCGGTATAAAACAGCATCCACGGCATGCTGCCGAAGTGTTGCTCGTGCAACGTGCCGCTGAGCCCGCGAAACAAGATGAAGACCCAGAAAAAAAGACCGATCACCAGCAGGATCTGCCAGACCCTGCCGAGGTCGAGATATTCCCAACCCTGATGGCCGAGCCAAAACCACAGGCCATCGCCCAGCCAGCCGCGCGCGCCGGCGTACTCGCCCGCGAGACTGCCGAAAACGACGATGGCGACCGCAATCAGAAGCAGAACGGTCAGCGCGCCCTGGCCGGAGCGCTCCCGCCCTGCGATCAACGGCACAATGAAAATGCCGGTGGCGAGGTAAGACGCCGAGACCCAGAAAATTGCCAGCTGAACGTGCCATGTGCGCATGATGTTGAAAGGCAGAATCGCCGAGAAATCGATGCCGAAAAATCCCTCCGGTTCGGCGCGGTAATGGGCGATCAGGCCGCCGGTCAAAGTTTGCAACACAAAGAGCAATGAGGATACGAACAGAAACCAGATGATGGCTCGTTGCGCCGGCGTAACGGCGACTTGCTCGACGGGACGAAATCGCACCGGCTTGGTTTCCGCATCGCTCCAGCCCAGCCAGTCATAGCGGCCAAAAAAATACAGGATGAGACCGGTTCCGCCTAACAGGCCAATGATGGAAATGACACTCCAGGTGATGGCATCGGCGGTAATGAAATTACCCGCGAGCGGCTCCGGCGGCCAGTTGTTCGTGTAGGAATAGGATTTTCCCGGGCGATCGGCTGCCGCGGTCCAGGCCGTCCAAGCGAAGAAAGCGGTAAGCTTTCGAATGTCGTCCGGGTTTGTAATCCACTCGGCCTGCGCTCCGCCGCGCGTTTGTTTGGCGAAAAAAAGCGCGCGATAGTGCTCTTCCATCATTTTGTGCGCCGCTTCTCTTGGCCCGCTCCAGACAAGCGAATCTTCTGACGGGTTGTAAGTGTTCTTGTGCAGTTCCGCGACTACCCGCTCGCGCGCTGAAAGACCTCCGGCCGGCGCGCCGGCGTATCCCTTGACCAGAAACTCGGCGCTGTTGTGTAGATACTCGGCGGTAAAATCGGGCCCCAGATAAGCGCCATGGCCGTACACGGA
>DATIEH010000206.1:0-7621 GCA_035455905.1 Binatia bacterium
TTTGGCGAGCCGCTGAAAAACCTGCTGGATCGTTTAAAGACCGAGCAGCAGTTATTGGCCAGCACGCACGGCCGCTATGTGCCGCTGACGGTAAAAATCGCTCCCGATATGGCGGGCGACGATATTTGCGAAGTGGCGGCGGCGCTGGTCGAGTTTGAAATCGATGGTGTCATTGCCACCAATACGACGATCGCGCGCGAAGCGGTCGCGCAGTTGCCGCACGGCAATGAGGCCGGCGGTTTGAGCGGCGCGCCGCTGACGCAAAAATCCACCGCCGTCATTCGCGCCTTGGCACGGCAATTAAACGGCAAATTGCCGATTATCGGTGTCGGCGGCACGATGACGGGCGAGGATGCCGCGGCCAAGATCGCCGCCGGTGCGGCCCTGGTACAAATTTATACGGGATTTATTTATCGCGGTCCCGCCTTGATCAGCGATGCCGTACGCGCGATAAAACGAGTGCGGCCATAAGCCGCCGCATCGTTAGTGCAAAATAGTCGAACGCTATCCGCTTAAAAGAAAAATCCAATTTCATCTCTTTGTAAAAGACTCCGATACTCTAGATGTCTGGTTTGGGTGCTCAACTCAAACCACCTTCGATACTGAGTGAGGAGTCGATCATGTCCGCTCTACCTCTGTTCAGCGCCGATTTGCGCTACTCCATGTCAATGCGGGTCGTCCAGCCACCGACCGGTCGGAATCGTAAGCCATCGGCCCGCGCGCGCTCGAATCGCAAAAATCATCGCAGCGCAAACATCGAACAAACTATTCGGGGGCTCTAACAAAATGGGCGTTGGGTGTGGGGATGGGCATGGTAGCCCGCAGAGTGCATGCAGTGAGCTTATTTTGTTAGAGGTTCTTAGCGAATTGTTCGGAGCTAATTTAAGTAAACGTTAGATCGGCAATTGTTTAATCAAGCAAGCGAACGGTTAGTAAATTTAAAAGGAGATAATCATGTCCAGCGCAAGCCAATGTCCATTTTCAAGTCGTAAAAAATCCCCATCGAACGCGGATTGGTGGCCCGAGCAATTGAAATTGCACGTGTTGCACCAGCAATCGTCGCTGGCCGATCCGATGGGCGACGGCTTCAACTACACGAAAGAGTTCAAGAGTCTCGACGTGGAGGCGCTCAAGCGGGACCTGATCGAGATGATGAGGACCTCGCAGGACTGGTGGCCGGCGGATTTCGGCCACTACGGCCCGCTCTTTATTCGCATGGCGTGGCATAGCGCCGGCACCTACCGCACCGGCGATGGCCGCGGTGGCGCAGGCAGCGGCAGTCAACGTTTCGCGCCGCTCAACAGCTGGCCCGACAACGTCAATCTCGATAAGGCGCGCCGCCTGATCTGGCCGATCAAGCAGAAGTACGGCCGCAAAATTTCCTGGGCCGATCTGATTATTCTCACCGGCAACGTCGCGCTGGAAACGATGGGCTTCAAAACCTTCGGTTTCGGCGGCGGGCGCGAGGATATCTGGGCACCGGAGGAGGACATTTATTGGGGTGCCGAAGGCAAGTGGCTCGCAGACGAGGAGCGCTATACGGGCGAGCGCGCTCTTGAAGACCCGCTCGCCGCAGTGCAAATGGGCTTGATCTACGTAAACCCGGAAGGACCGAACGGCAACCCCGATCCCATCGCTGCGGCGCGCGATATCCGCGAAACTTTTGCGCGCATGGCGATGGACGACGAAGAGACGGTTGCGCTAATCGCCGGCGGACACACCTTCGGCAAAACCCACGGCGCCGGCGATGCGGCGCTGGTCGGACCCGAGCCAGAGGCTGCGGCCATCGAGGAACAAGGTCTGGGCTGGGTGAACAGTTTCGGCAGCGGCAAAGGCGGGGACGCGATTGGCAGCGGCCTGGAAGTCACGTGGACCACGACGCCGACGCAGTGGAGCAATAATTTCTTCTGGAATTTATTCGGCTACGAATGGGAGCTGACCAAAAGCCCGGCCGGCGCGCATCAGTGGACGCCGAAGGGCGGCGCCGGCGCCAACACCGTGCGCGATGCGCACGACCCAACGAAGCGGCACGCGCCGGCGATGTTAACCACCGATCTTGCGCTGCGCTTCGATCCGGCCTACGAAAAAATTTCGCGACGTTTCCTCGATCACCCGGACCAATTTGCCGACGCGTTCGCGCGCGCCTGGTTCAAGCTGACGCATCGCGATATGGGACCGCGCGCGCGTTATCTCGGACCGGAAGTGCCCGCCGAAGAGTTGCTGTGGCAGGACCCGATTCCGGTGGCGAATCACCCGCTGATCGACGAGCAGGATATCGCTGCGTTGAAAGCAAAACTGCTCGCCTCCGGATTGTCGATTTCGCAATTGGTGACGACCGCGTGGGCAGCGGCGGCATCGTTCCGCGGCAGCGATATGCGCGGCGGTGCCAATGGCGCGCGTATTCGCCTCGCGCCGCAAAAGGATTGGGAGGTCAATCAGCCGGCCGAACTGGCGACGATTCTGCAAAAGCTCGAAACGATTCAAAAAGATTTCAATGCCGCTTTAGCTGGCGGCAAGAAAGTTTCGTTGGCAGACGTGATCGTGCTCGGCGGTTGCGCGGCGGTCGAGGCTGCTGCGAAAAAAGCGGGTATCGACGTGAAGGTGCCATTTTCACCGGGGCGTATGGATACATCGCAGGAGCAGACCGATGTGCATGCATTTGCGGTGCTGGAACCGAAAGCAGACGGCTTCCGCAATTACGCGCGCAAAGGCCTCGAAGCGTCGGCAGCCGAACAACTGGTCGATAAAGCCGAACTACTGATGCTGACCGCTCCCGAAATGACCGTGTTGATCGGTGGCTTGCGCGTGTTGAACGCGAATGCCGGCCAATCGCAGCACGGCGTTTTCACCACACGTCCCGAAACCTTGAGCAATGACTTCTTCGTCAACCTGCTCGACATGCGCACCAAGTGGCAGAAGTCGGCCACCGAAGGCGTGTTGGAAGGGCGCGACCGCACCACGGGCGAACTCAAATGGACCGGCACCACCGTCGATCTCGTATTCGGTTCGAACTCGCAACTGCGGGCGCTTGCCGAAGTTTACGCGTGCAGCGATGCGCAGCAGAAATTCGTAAACGATTTCGTTGCGGCGTGGAGCAAAGTGATGGATCTCGATCGTTACGATATTAAGTAAGTCATTCGCGATGCGGGCTAACTTGCCTCCCCTATAAAATAGGGGAGGTATTTGGTGCTTTGATTTTAAAGGGAAGAGATCACTATTTTTAATCTGTGTAGGTGTTGTGTAGGTTTTTTCAAAAATAAATGAAACCCCCCATACTTTATTAACCACGCTTTACCCCCTTCCAGCAGTGGTAGTCATGCCGAAGCTCGGCCTCGTAAGTTTTGTCCTCTCCGCTATATAATTCAATACTGCCGAACAAGAAAAGCCGAATCTGTCCAGGCATGCCTTACGCTCACCACAATTACCTATGGATACATTTGACTCAAGTTTTTTAATGCCTACAGGCGCGGAGAAAGCCGCTGTCATGATAACGAAGTCGTCTGGAATTACAGAGACCGAAAGGATGCTCGCCGAGTTCTGCGAGCGTTCTTTTCTAAAACTCTGGAGCTACCCCAATCCGTATAAAGATGACGGCCACGAACTATGCGACCTCTTGGCGGTATTCGGCGACTACGTTTTTATCTTCTTTGATCGTGAAAACCAACTGGCTGAAGTACCCGATAAAGCCCCCCAAGTCCTTTGGGATCGTTGGAAGCGCAGTGTTATTGACCGGCAAGTCAAAACTGCTCACGGTGCGGAAAGATACATTCGCAGCGGACGCCCCATTTTTCTTGATGGTAAGAAAGCGGCACCATTCCCTCTCCCGATAAATGGCGATACCGCCATAATACATAAAATTATTGTTGCTCATGGGGCAAAAGAAGCTTGCGAAAGAGATTCAGATCAAAATATCTATGGAAGCCTCGCTATAATATATTGCGAGCCAGGTGGCGGCTTAAATCAGCCGTTTCATATAGAGATAGAAAAGAATAATCCAGTTCATATATTCGATAGCCACAACCTTCCGATTGTGCTTGAAGAGCTGAACACAGTAACCGATTTATCAACCTATCTTGACGAGAAGCTTCGTGCCGTAGCCAAGTTTGACTCGCTACTATATTGCGGCGAGGAAGACCTTCTTGCGCATTACCTATTGAACTACGACAAAAAGACAAAGAAGCACATTATTGGAACAACCAAAAATGGCGTAAAGAGTATTTTTATCGGCGAGGGTGAGTGGCGTGACTTTATAAATAGCGAGACCTACAAGAACACGAAGAAAGAGGACAAAATCTCTTACTTCTGGGATGAGTTAATACAAAGAACTTGCAAGAACGTAATAGACGGGACTGTTGGTGGAAATTCTGACATCTTCCGAGGACAGAGCGCCATTTTCGAGATGGTCAAGGAGCCGCGTTTTGTTCGACGTGCTCTTGCAGATAAGATGCGACAGACTGTCATGACCTTTCCGGATCATCCCGGTCAATTCACTCGCCAAGTGACTTTTTTGCCATCCTATCTTCCAAACGTCGGTTATGTTTTTTTTCAGCTAAGAACGCCAGAGAATTTTCGAGCACAATCGGACTACCGCGAAAAGCGAAGAACATTGCTAGAAATTGCGTGCGGAGCAGCAAGGAATAAATTTCCGCATCTGACTAAGGTAATCGGCATCGGAATGGATGCCCCAAAATTCGCCGGGGATACCAATTCGGAAGACTTCATTCTTTTGCCCTGCGAAGCTTGGACAGATGAAATGCGGGACTATTACGAGGAACAAAATCAAGAATGGCGTTTTTTCGGAACGCCTCAATTAAAGAAGTATAATCAGCACGTCACCCAATTCGTTCCGCCCAAAAGACGTCCGGCAAGAAAGTCATCGAAAGACCAAAAAGTCGGCAGAAATGAACCGTGCCCATGCGGATCAGGAGATAAATATAAAAGATGTCATGGAGCATAAGGCATTCATCAGGTTTTCAGAGCGCTGCCCCTCTGTTTCCTCTGCCCATTGGGTTGAACCGAGCCGATAGATAAATTGTTGTTTTTCTTCGCCAAACACGTCAGCATGCGCGAAACAATAAAGTTGGAGCTATTCAGATGGAGTTAGATCCCACAAGGCTCCTCAAGTCTTGGCTTAAGAAGCGCTGGTATGAGGTTACATTTCTGCTCTCTGTCGCAATCTATATCCTTCATTCCCTTGGTATGAGCGGCGAGGTGATGGCAGCTTGGGCCCAAGCGATATTGTCTGCAACCGCGATTTATGCGTCGGCCTGGATTACATTTACTGCCATGCGCCAGGAGCGCATCACGGAGGATGAAAGAGGAGAGCGCACGGTAACTCAAGAAACCTTGACTCAACTCGAAATTATTTCTGTAGCGAGAAAAAGGATTAGTGCCGTCTTCACTGTGTTCATCGAGCAGGCGAAAAAGCAAGACACAGACTTTCATTGGAGTGCATTTTCCGAGGTCATCAAGCAACGATTCGAACTTAATGCGCAGAGCGCGGACAGAATTGACTGGACTAGACTCCATCCAGTTGCTCGGCAGTTTTCTCACGATCTCGCAGACTACGCAAATACGATTCGCGTAGCCCTCAATAATATGGCACCTACAAATGACTCTGCACCGCAACCTACTGCAGAGAGAATTGAATTGTGGGCAGCCACGGTTGGCGGCTATGAATTCGCGAATAGGCTTGATGCGGCAACCTCTGATCTTCGCGCATCGCTGGAGATAAAATCGACCCCGTAATAGCTGCATGAACGTAAGAGCGGACGAAAACATTCGGTCATAATTTTGGAGCGGCCACTGACCTACCCCCACTAAGCAGTGCCGCATCACCCCAAAACAAAATCTGGCGATGGCTGCTTAACGCTTCTACCCTTGGGCACCGTTAAAGTTCGGGGGTAGAAAAGAGGCAGGGACAAGCCTTACATTTGACGGGGGCATGCTTGCCTGTATTGAGTGACTAGTTGGGTTTTCTACGCTTCTTCGTTGTTCACTTTTTTGGCTTCCGCTACTCGGTGTGCCAAGAGACTGGCCAGAACTAAGTAATGAACGGTTTTTTGAACATCTAGATCATGCTCTAAGCTGTGGGCTTTTGGGTTTCTGATTCCAACAAATGCGCCAGATATTATTTGCATAAAGCCAAGTTGGTCACTCTTTCCAGATTCGCTGTCAAGCGTGCTCAGAATCAATTTGGGATTTGCGACTGATAGTGCCAGCTCCACAAGGGGCTTACCATCTTGGGAGAGATTTGTTCTTGATCTGATTAAATCGCCAATTGCCACATATGCGTTGAACACTGCGTCGCGAAGTTGCCCTGCCTGAAATTGGGGCCATGAGCTTTCCAAAATGGCGGGATGAAGTAGATTTTTTATATACTCATGATCGCTTGGTTGTGGTTCAGCTGGCCGATTGTTTCCAGCTAGATGGTTATCAATGAGGGTGAGGAAGGCTGCTGCTCGATTAATGTTTTTTTGGCCATTTATTGTGCCGCTTTCGACCAATTTTCTCATACAAGCTCGTCGAGCTCTCCATCGCGGAAGCGTAATTTCATTGGTCAATTTCTCCAGCTGAAGCTCTAATTCCTCCAGTCTGTCAATTTGCGCATCATACGGCGTAGTGATTCCCGCGACACGGCTACAATGTAGCTCTGCCTGAACGGCTATATCAAATTGGACTGGTCTGTGAAAATTTTCAAACACAGTCTTTAGTTCTGCTCTCGCCGTTCCAATTTGAATTTTTAGTTTGTGTTCTTCCATAAGATAGGGCTTAGGTTTAGAGCGGGGCTAACGCTTGCAATAGTGGGAACGTTGGAGTGTAAAGCAAATTTTACTGAAGTGGAGCAAGTAGGGCGCAATAAGCGAAGTGCATTGCGCCGTATTTTTCGGAGTTCGGCGCAATGCGGCGTTGCCTTATTGCGCCCTACAACTGCGATTAAACGGTTAGTACTTCCAACGGCGCTTTTGCGGCAGTTTGATACTGCTGCTTCCCTTGCTCGTTGGTGACAACGGCAATACTCGCCAACTCCGGTTTCAAATACGTTTTCGCAACGCGAATTAAATCGTCCATGGTGACCGCAAGAATGCGTGCGCGGAAGCGGCGTTGGTGTTCCGGGGTGCGGTTGAAGATTTGGTTGTGGAAATCCTGTTTCGCTTCGCCGGCCGGCGAGCCGGGTTTGTCGAGGCTGCCCATCACGCCGAGAATCGCTTGTTCCAATTGCTCGGGTTGGTGTTCGCTGGTCAGCAGCCATTCGAGCGCGGCATCGAAATCGTCGAGCGTTTCGGTGAGGCGCGGATCGCGGTACGAATAGAAGCGGAACGCGGCGATATTCGATTCCTGCGCCGCGCCGCCGCCATAGGCGCCGCCTTGTTCGCGAATCGCGCGATGCAAATAACCGTTGCGCAGAAAACCGCCGAGTACTGTGAGCGGCGCCGCGTCGGCGTGATCGACCGGTACGGTGGGGTAGGCCTTGGCGCAGAAGTTAACCTGCGTATTGGTTTGCCACAATTGCCGCACCGGGTTGCGCACCGGATCGCTGGCGAAATTGGTCGCGGTCGCCGGCAGCGAGGTTTGCGCCCACAGTGCGGCAGCGGAGTTTTGAATCGCGGCGAGATTTTCT
>DATIEH010000207.1:0-6783 GCA_035455905.1 Binatia bacterium
AGCTGAAAACGACGACGAAAGATTTTTCGCTCAGCTAGCTGAAATTTGCCGAAGGTTTCTGACTGACCAAGCGACGTTTATCATTCCCGAACGGAGTGACAGATGTCCGTGGAAGCGCATTCGTCGCTGGTGAAATATGAGAATTTGTGTTTTATAAAAGACTCGGTTTTTTTCAATGGCCAAGCTGAAGACCAAACGCAATCGGCGCATTGCTACGCCGCCTCACCTCGATATCCTCGAGGATATCAGCACCCTGATCAGCCACTCGCACGATCTCCAGGAAACCCTCGATCGAATCGTCGCCACCGTCGCCGACCGGATGCAGACCGAAGTCTGCTCCATCTATATTCTCGACCGGAAAACGAACCGCTTGACACTGCGGGCAACGATGGGATTGGACCCCGAATCGGTCGGCAGGGTTTCCATGGGGATCAGCGAAGGTCTCACCGGATTGGTGATCGAGAGGATGAAGCCGGTGATGGTGGCCGATACCCTCGCTCACCCACGCTATAAATATTTTCCTGAAACCCACGAAGAGCATTTCCATTCGTTTCTCGGCGTGCCGCTGATCGAGGGCAGGCTTCCCTTGGGAGTCCTGGTGGTCCAGACATCCCGCCGTCGGCACTTTTCCCGCGATGAAATTCGTCTGCTCACGACGATCTCGGCTCAAGCAGCCAGCATAATCGTCCAAGGCCGGCTCGCTGAATCTCTCAAGAGCAAGGAAGAGGAGCGCAAGGAATTCGAGAAACGAATGAACGAGGCGATGCGTAGGCTCCGCTCCTACGAGGGCACCCGCCGCGAAAAACAAGCAAAATCGAAGCAGCATTGGCGCGGGCGCTTGAATGGGCTTGCCGCGTCTCCGGGCTTCGGCCGCGGGCGAGCTTTCGTATTGGAGCCGCGCATGGACCTTGCTGTCATCGGCAAAAAGAAGGCGCGCAATCCGGAGCGCGAAATGGAACGATTTCGCGCAGCCGTAGAGCGCGGCATCGAGCAAGTGAATGTGGTCAAGAACCGCATGACGCAGTTTATCCCTAAAGAGGAAAACGCGATTTTCGACGTCTATCGGCTAATCTTGGAAGACCCGGCGATCATTCAGCAGATCGAACAGCAAATCTTCAAAGAAGGCTACACCGCTGAATATTCGATTCGCGTCGTGTTCGAGCGCTACTTGCAGTCCATTGCCAATATCAATGATAGCTATCTCCGTGAACGCACGACCGACGTCAAAGACGCCGCGCAACGACTGCTCGATAATTTATCGGGCGTGTCGGGCCAGCAATACGATTTACCCGACGACGCGGTTCTCGTGGCGGAAGACCTCTCACCCGCCGATCTGAGCATGCTCGAAGGCGATAAGTTCAAGGGTATTGCATTGGCCACCGGCGGCGTGACTTCGCACGCATCGATTCTGGCGAAGTCCTTTGAAATTCCCAGCGTCGTCGCGATCGAAGGATTGATGGAAGCCGTTCATCAGGGCGATATGCTGATCGTCGACGGCAATGCCGGAAACGTGCACGTGAATCCCAATGTAGAGGTCATCCGGGAGTACAATCGCCTGGAGCGTGATTATGCCGCGCTCAATCGCGAGCTGGGCGCGCTCAAGAATCTTCCGGCGGAAACCACCGACGGGCGCAGAGTCTCGCTCTATGCCAATATTGGATTATTGAGCGATGTTGCCTTTGCTCAGCTGCACGGCGCCCAGGGGATCGGACTCTATCGCACCGAAATTCCGTTCTTGTCCCATCGCGACTTTCCGAGCGAAGACGAGCAGTATTTGCTCTATAGCAGGGTGGTTGAAGGCATGGCCGGGAAGCCGGTCACGATCAGAACCTTGGACATAGGCGCCGACAAGTATCCCACCTACATGCGCAGCCCCACGGTCGAGCCAAATCCATTTTTAGGCTGGCGTTCGATCCGTATTTCTCTGGAAGTCGAGGAAATTTTCAAAACCCAGCTGCGTGCGGTCCTTCGTGTGGGCGAGCTCGGCCGCGTCCGCTTATTGATCCCGATGGTCACGAGTCTCGAGGAGGTTTTAAAGGTAAAGGAAATCCTCGCCGAGGCCAAAACTGAACTCGATCATGAAGGCACACCCTACGACCGACAAATGGAGCTTGGTATCATGGTCGAGGTCCCCGCTGCAGTACAACTCGCCGATCGTTTTCTCCGTGAAGTTGATTTTCTAAGCATCGGAACCAACGATTTAATTCAATACATTCTCGCGGTGGATCGCAGCAATCGCAAGGTGGCGAGCCTCTACGAGCCGCTGCATCCCGCCGTGCTTAAATCACTCAGCGCGACCATCGATGCTGGGAAACGCCAAGGCAAACGTGTCGGAATGTGCGGCGAAATGGCTGGCGATCCGCTCTGTGCCATTCTGCTTTTGGGCATGGGATTGGAGGAATTTAGCACCGGATCGCTTTATATTCCGGTCATAAAAAAGGCGATCCGTTCGATCAGCTATCAAAGCGCCAAAGCCAGCGCCGATATCGTTCTCGCCATGGATACTGTCGGTGAAATAAAACGCTATCTTTTCGAGCAGATGCGTCAACTCGGCATGGTCGAACTACTGGAGATGTATCGTTAATTTCACCGGTCATTTTTCGTGTTCTCGGGGTTGAAAACCCCTGGTTTCAGGGTTAAGTTGTTATTCGAACGTTCGTTCGAAATGCTCTGAAAGGAATTCCCAATGATCAAGATTTCGACCTTTGACGACTGGATTGACTATTTCCGCCAGTGGCAACGCGACATCGGCTATGATCCCGCGCTGCTCGGCGATTACAAATTCGAAACCAAGCTCGGCGAATTGCACTCACCTGAAATCGAGTTCGGCGATTATAAAGGCCAGCAGAAATGGCAACGGGTCAGCCAGATCCCCAATCAAACAATTCGCGACGCCTTGATGAACCTGATCGTGTATCAGGGCGATACCGAGTTCGCTTCCGTTGAGCAGCAAAAGAACTTGATCGATACGGCCCCCACGGAATATGACCGCCAAGCGCTAACGCGAGTGAACAGCGAGGAGATGCGGCACGGCTGGCAGATGTGTTATTTGCTGGTCAATTATTTCGGCGATTCGGGAAAGCTCGAGGCTCGAAAACTACTGGAGCGCCGCGCTTTTCGTGGCGATCGTCTGCTCGGATCGTTTAACGCCCCGGTGAACAACTGGCTTGATTTTTTTACCTATACTGAATTCGTCGATCGCGACGGCAAATATCAGTTGACGATGCTCTCACACTCCGCTTTTGCGCCGCTGGCCGAAAGCGTTACGGCGATGCTCAAGGAAGAATTTTTCCATATGTTCACCGGTCACACCGGGCTCACGCGGATTCTCAGGGCCGGCAAGATTCCGATCCCCATTATGCAAAAGTACTTCAACAAATGGCTTTCGACAGCCTATGACCTCTTTGGCACTGATCATTCTTCGTCGGCTCACTGGGCTTATACTTGGGGGCTAAAGGGCCGATTCGATGAGCACGAGGCGCAAGTTCCGGCCGAAAAAGACAAGCTCAATGACTTGGCGCGCGCCCACTATATGGCAGAAAGCGCAAAACTCATTGACCAACTCAACCAACTCATCCCGCAAGGACAAGCGAAGCTTTATGCGCCGGATTTTAGATTTAATCGCTCCATCGGGGAAAACGTCGGCAAACCCTTCAGTGTCACCGGAGAGTTGTTGAGTCCCGATGCACACGAAAAACATCTGCGGGAAACATTGCCAACCGAGGAAGACGAAAAAATCCTCGCCGATATTATCAAGAGCAAAGACTGGGTTTCCCAGGTGCAACTGAATTAGTCCTCCTGTTGCATCTCGTTTGCGGGCCGAGTAATTAGGGCGCAAGGAGAATATTAGTGGCTCGAATTTGCCTGGTTTGCCAAAACATTGATTGTAAATCGCGGGGCTCTGAACAGCTCACGACGGAGCTCCAACAAAAAATTGCCGCCAAGGGCATTGCCGACGTGGAAGTGAAACCCTACATGTGCTTCGGCGCGTGCCAGGAAGGTCCTAACATCGTGCTCTATCCAGAAAAGAGCTGGTATGCCAAAGTCCAGCCTAAGGACCTCGACGACATCGTCGAGCATCTTGCCGGCGGCCCACATGTGCAAAGATTGGATACGATCGATTCGTCATTGAAAGAGCTTATCTATCAGCTGCTCGACACGGGGGTTTTTTAGCTCATGGAAGGCGTCCTGTTCCCTCGCGGCGTTCCTGAGGGAAGAGAGGGATTTAAAGAATATCGCGATCGTGGCGGCTATCAGGCCTTGGAGAAAACCCTTAAGGGTACGTCCGACGAGCTGATTAAAATCGTTTCGGATGCCGGTTTACGCGGTCGCGGCGGCGCCGGTTTTCCGACCGGCAAGAAGTGGCAGTTTACCCGGGAGGCGCCCGAGCAACCCCATTACTTAATCCTCAACGGCGGCGAAGACGAGCCGGGCAGCAAAAAGGACCGAGTGCTGCTCGAAAATCTTCCTCACTTGGTTCTCGAGGGTACAATCCTTGGGGCATACGCGATTGGCGCAAGCAAAGCCTATCTCTACATCAATGCCCGCTACGACGACGCGCTGAAGAGCGTCAACGATGCTTTGGCCGAAGCTAAGAGCGCCGGCTATTATGGCAGCAACATAGCGGGGAGCGGTTTCAATCTCGAAATCGAGATCGTTCCCGCGCCGCATAACTATGTAGCTGGTGAGGACACCGCAGTCATTGAAGTCATTGAGGGCAAAAAAGCTTGGCCGCGGCAGAAACCGCCGTTTCCCGTAACTGTCGGCCTGTTCGGCAAACCGACATCGGTCAACAATGTAGAAACACTGGCTAACGTTCCGCCGATCGTCTTGAGAGGCGCCGACTGGTACCGCCGATTCGGCACTGCCGAGAGCACCGGGACAATGATTTTTTCGTTGAACGACGATGTCAATCGCCCCGGCGTTTACGAACTGCCTTTTGGCACGCCGCTACGCTACTTGATCGAGGAATGCGGCGGCGGAATCAAAGGCGGCAAAAAAATAAAAGCGATTATGCCGGCAGCGCCATCGTCGGCCTTTCTGCCGCCGGAAAAAATTGACACACCGCTCGATCACAACTCCATGCGGGAGGCAGGCTCCGCTTTAGGCTGCGGCGTAGTTAAGTTGGTGGGTGAGGGCACGTGTATCGTCGAAGAGCTGATAAAAATCGCCGACTTCTTTGCCACTGAATCATGTGGTCAATGCCCCGCCTGTCGAATGGAAACCAGCAGCCTTGCAATGATGCTGAAAAAAGTTCAAGCCGGCCAAGGTGGGATGCCGATGCTCGAGCAGTTCGGCAAAATCCTCGCGTTCAACAAAGGCAAGGGATTTTGCAACTTGATCGCGATGCCCGGCCCGCCAATCGAAAGCGCGATAAAACTTTTCCCCGCCGACTTCCAAGCCCACCTGACAACCGGCAAGTGCCCGGTGAACTGATTCGATCGTTCATTTTGATTCTTTTCTCGGTCTAGATCGGTTCCGTTCTCTCGGAAAAAAGATTTTTTCGCTCTCCTCGGAAGCGAACACATTCAGAGAGATCTCTCCCTAGTCCCGAGCGCATTCTGATCCGCAATTGTTGAAGGAGGTTGACCTCCTTGATCGCTGCTTGATAGTAATTGCATCGTCTCGATTATAAGCGATTGTGACAATCAGCAATATGCATTTTCGCGGCGGCCATTGTCGCGATTTTCGCGATGTCGCTATTCGCGAGATGTCTTTGGCGCGCCAAAACCTGAAGAGGTCAAAGTTATGAGATTGAACCCGATTCAATGGCCCAATGACGCAAAGATCGCCGTCAGTTTTTTTGTCGCATTGGAGGCTTTCGAGAAATCCTCTCAGTATCGCCGCAGTGAAGACGGCAAACCGGATTATGCATCCCTGGCTTATGGCGAATACGGCGGCAAGGCGGGCATCTGGCGTATCATGGACGTTCTTTCACGTCATGGTGTCAAAGGCACCATCGATACGAACGGGCGGATCGCCGAGGACTTTCCCGATGTGGTGAAGGAGCTTCATTCGGCCGGTCATGAGATCGTCGGACATGGTTGGGCCAACGACACCGCGCAATCTTCCTTGGATGCCGACTCGGAGAAAAAACTGATTCGACAAACTCTCGACGCCCTCGGTTCCATCACCGGCAAACGTCCCGTAGGCTGGGTCAGCCCTGGTCATCGAATCAATGAGTATACTCTCGGCCATTACGTGGATGAAGGCATTTATTGGACCGGTGATTTGCCGGGCCCCGATATCCCGCAGCATCGCATGGTCAACGGCAAACCTATCGTAATCATGCCGCGGTTGGATTACGCCAACGATTTGAGCCTACTGTTCACGCACAAAAATCCCGCGCAGTTTTATTTTGACAGCTTCAAGGCCGCCTTTGACTGCCTCTACGCCGAAGGACAAGCTGGAGCGCCCAAGTTGATCGATTGCCTCGTCCATGCTCACATCGGCGGGCGGCCGAACATCATCGGCGTGTTCGAAGAATGCATCCGCTACGCGAAGGGTTTCAAAGACGTCTGGTTCTGCACCAAAGGCGAGATTGCCAAATACTACCTCGATCGCTACGTCACCAAAGCCTAAAAGGATCTCAGTCAATGAACAGCGCAACCGAAAAATTTCTCGCCGGGCTTAAATCGAACGAGCTGCTATTGAAGCTCACCTGGGATGAATGGCTTTCTATTGACGCGCCGTACAGCCCCACCGGTTTGACAACCGCCGACGCCTGGACCCGTTATCACCGCAACGGCTACGACTGGGACATGCACGGCACGCTCTACACGC
>DATIEH010000208.1:0-9184 GCA_035455905.1 Binatia bacterium
CGTACTGACCCACTGGGTTCCAGCTGTCGGCGGATTGAGAAGCGCCCTTTGCGGATGAAACCTCAAGCTTTTCGAACAGGCTAAATGCGACGATCAGTCGCGGTTCGCTGCGCGTGGCATAGGTAAAAACAAGCACCAGCACAACCGCCACCGCCATATATGCGATGCGCTTTTTGGACAAGCGCAGAACACGTTTCAGAAGTTGTAGTTTGTTGATCTGGCGACGCACTTTCCTGGGGCGGGAACGTGCCGTTTCACTGCTCGGCGCCGCGCGGGCGCGAGGGTTTTCTTTCGGTATTTCAATAAATCGGCGATCGTACCTCTCGCGCCGCTTCGGATTTCCGAGAACCGCATACGCCTCATTGATGAGCCGTAGTTTTTCGGTAGCTTCCACCTTCGCGTCCGCTGCGAGAAAAAGGTCCGGATGATATGTCTTGACCAGCTCCCTGTAGGCCGATCTGATTTGGTCGGCACTCGCAGAGCGTGTGACGCCAAGAACCTGATAAAAATCTGCATCACTCATCGATCAATGCCGGCGAATTTCATTTCCCTTTCGCCGCGTTGAGATACTGCGTGTCGTAGTACACGGGCAGCTTGTCGCCTTTAATCAGTTTGAAACCGAATTGATTGCGCAGATCGAGAACGACTTGCAGCCCCGGCAGATTCAAATTGCCGGTGGTCGACAACTCTTCGACGCTCTCCTGCGCCTCTTTCGGGTTTAGCTTCAACTCGATGCCCACGGTCTTGATCGCTGTCTCGCGATTTGCGGGATCTTTGACCCAGCTCATCCCCTTTAGCCATGCGCGCAGGTAGGCGATTAACGTGTTGCGATTTTTTTCCGCCCATTCACGGCTTGTAGCAAGCACTGTGTTGGGATAATCGGGCAACACCTCTTTCGAATCACCGATCCATCGCATGCCCGCCGCGAGCGCTTTGGCGTCAAACGGCGGATTAAGAATTCCTGCATACGTTTCGCCCTTGATCATGGATTCCAAGCGATTGCCCGTCGCACCGACGGCAACAAGATCGTAATCGCCTTTTGCCAAATCCAAGCCATGCGCGAGCAAAATACGCCGCAGTACCAATGCGAACGCCGTATCCACGGCGTCTGCTGCCAGCTTCTTACCTTTGAGATCGCTCCAATCTTTGATCTCCGGCCTGACAAAAAGCGGCAGCTCCGTTTTATCCCGAACCTGTGCGACCGCGATGATGTCGGCGCCTTCTTTTCCCGACCATGCCAGAACATTATCGAAGCCCGCTGATATGATATCGAATTTGCCCTGACTTAAACCGCGCATCTGAGCAGTGGAACTGGGCGTGGGGGTGGCATCGACATCGATTCGTTCTGCGGCAAAGTAGCCGTTGCCCCGCGCTGCTGCAGTCGCCGCATCAACCCGAAATACATTCAAATGAACCTTTCGGAGTTCTCTCTCTTGTCCGCTTGCAGATTGGGCTGTTAATAAAAAAAACAGCGCGATCTCAATGACGAAACGATGATTTGGTATCATTTGCCCCCCAGAAAACTCAATTCCGCCGCACATTAGTCGAGATAGGGGTTGGCTTCAAGCAAGCAGCTTTTGTTTGGACGGACTCCGGAAAACATCTTATCATTTCTGCATGCTTCTAAGCGGGAATCCAGGCGGGTTTCGGACTGGACCCCCGATTAATACATTCGGGGGTGGCGCTTGCGACCGTTTTTATTCGATGTTCTGGTGCTGCTTTTGAATAGCGGCGGCGATTCATGGACAAGTAAGGTCGCGTTAATTGGTCAAACGATGGCGCACGCCGCGTCGAGCCCAGAGCAGCAAAATGAAAGATATCCCAAAGATGTAGGCGAGATCCCAGAGCACAGTCACGGAAAACTCGCCCCTGAATGATGCGCGCGCCAAACGCACCGGATGGAGCAGCGGCAACGCTTCGGCGAGCCACAGCCAGCCGCCCGTCAGCCTTTCTTTGAGTGGGAAGAAGACGTCGGAAAACAAAAACAGCGGCGTAAGGAACAAGGTGAAATAGAAACTGAACATATCGATATTCGGAATGCGCAACGAGAAAACCATGCCGATCGTGGCGAACAGAAATCCTGTCAGTGGGATCAGCAGTAAGACCCAGAGCGACGATGGCAAGGGCGTAAGCCCGAACAGCATCAGCACAACAAAAAAACATCCCCCGTAAATACAGGATCGGGTCGCGGCCCAGAGCAATTCACCGGCGAGAATATCATCCGGCTCGATCGGTGTGGTCAGCATGGCATCGTAAGTCTTTTCAAAAACCAGCCGGACGTAGATGTTGTAAGTCACCTCGAAGCTCGCCCCGTTCATCGCCGCCACACAAACCAGTCCCGGGGCAATAAATGCGAGATAACTCGTGCCGGCCATTTGTGAGATATAGGCCCCGACTCCGACGCCGATTGAAAATAAGTAAAATACCGGCTCGAAAAAATTCGGTAAAATGTTCCATTTCCAGGTCCGCTTGTACATGGCGGCATTGCGCCGCCAAACGGCCAAGGCGTACGGCAGCGAAAGACTCACGGATTGCCCTCGAGGCTGGTACCGGTCAGGGAAAGAAAAACGTCTTCGAGGTTGGTTGGGCGAACGATCACGGGGCGGCGGTCTCCTTTGTCGTGACCGCGAATACGTTCGATCAGATGGGCGGCATCGTCGACGTAGAGCATCAGCCGCCGTCCGATACGCAGGCGCCGTTTCGGTTCGAATCCGTCGAACAGCAGTGCCTCTTCATTTGGCGTGAAATCGAACTCCACAGTTTCCGGTGCGAGCCGGGACACAATCAACTCGGCAGGAGCTCCCGAGGCGATCACCTTGCCCGCGGCAATGATCGCGACTTGATCGCAGAGCCGCTGCGCCTCGTCCATGTAGTGCGTCGTGATGAGCACCGTCGTTCCTGCCTCGCGTAATTCTCTGACCCGCGACCACAAGGCGAGGCGCACGGCAGGATCGAGCCCGGTGGTGGGCTCGTCGAGAATCAACAGTTCGGGCGCATTGATCAGCGAGAGCGCAATCGACAACCGCCGTTGGAATCCGCCTGAAAGCTGGCGCACGGGAACATCGGCATGTGAGCGCAGCTCCAAAAAATCGATGAGCTGTTCAGCCCGCCGCGAAAGCTCCGGCTCGCGCAAGAGATGATAGCGGCCAAACACTTGGAGATTTTCTTTGGGTGACAAAGCCTCGATCAGTACGTTCTGCTGCAGTGTGACGCCGAGCCGTGAACGCACCGCGCGCAAGTTTTTAGTGATGTCCATGCCGAATACGTGAATCGTACCACTCGTTGGCTGGGTCACTCCGTAAATCATCCGTAGAGTGGTGGTTTTCCCCGCGCCGTTCGGACCGAGAACTCCGAAACAAACGCCCGACGGAATCTCGAGGTCAACCTGATCGACGGCGACACGCTCGCCGAATTTCTTCGAAAGTTCCCGCGTCCCCACCACCATTGTTGCGGATGAAGCCTGTTGTTTCACGATGTTCTTGGGAACCTGTTCGATGTGCTAATTGATTAAGTCCTTTGAACGGCGTCACGCACCCCGTGAACATACGCATGACGGGGAAGGCGAAAAACGATCTCTGTCACGGAGAATCCCGAGGCGAAACAGATCCACCATAGGGTGATGTTATCGTCCGAACTGGCAAGAATAAAGATGAACGTGGATTATTTGATGGCGAGTTTCTTAAACACTCCTTCTTTTTCCGCCTCCGCCACAAAGCGCATATCCGCGACGTCTTCGTACTTGATTTGGTGTATTTTCGGGTCCTTTTCACCCATGCTCGCCAGGAGTGATGCGATCCCGGCCCTGCTGACGTAGGGAATCGCGTCAAACGCGTCACGGAACTGGTTGTAAGTGTCTTCTAAAATTTCCGCGTCCTTCAAACGCGCGTATTTCTGAATCGCCCGGATGCCGATCTGCCGATTGCTTTTGAAGATCGCAAGTCCCTCGCCGAGAGCGCGAACCATGCGCCGTGTATTTTCTGGGTTGCTCTTCACGTAGGACCGAGTGCTAGCGATAACCGTCGACGGATACTCAGGCCCGTCGGTAGCGAGATTGATCAGCTCTTGCAGGCCCGCTTTCTTCGCCCGGCTATTGGTTGGCGGCGAAAGCGCTCCCGCATCGATTTGTCCCGCCAGCAAGGTCGTTAAAATGTTCGGCACTTCACCGAGCTGCAACAGCGTGTAATCGTTGGCTCCGAGTCCCGCTTTGTTGATGACGTAAAGCACCGCAGTGTGAGTCGACGATCCAATACGCGTGATGCCGATTTTTTTCCCTTTCAGATCTGAGATTCGCTTGATATCGCCGCGAGCCATGATTGAGAAGACAAACCGGTTGACACCCGCGCAAACCATAACCAAATCGGCGCCCGCGTTCACCGCCTGGATCGTGTTGAGTGCATCCGCCGTGGTGAACTGAATTTCGCCCGACAACATCGATTGGATCGCTTTGGAAGTGGCGGCGATATGAATGAGCTCTACGTCAAGGCCGTACTTTTTAAATATGCTCTCTTCCTGCGCCACCCAGATGGGGCTCATCACACCGCTGATCGCGCCCCAGTTTAGACGGACTTTGCTCTGCGCCGCGGCCTGCTCTCCCGCGCATAATAGCGCCAAGCCGCTGAGAGCGATGACAAATCGCATTCGGCTCTTCGCAACCGTGAATCGTTTATTTATCAATCGAAGTGTCGTCAAGAAGGTTTTGATTTAGATGGGTAGCCGTTTCTTGCTGGAGTTTTCGTTCAATTCGGAGCCACCCACGCGGTCAAAATCGACGGGGTGTTCTGGATCACCGGCTCCCAGGAATCTCCCCGGTCGCGGCTCATGTAGAGTCCGCCTTTACCCTCCATGCGAGCGTCAAACCCATAGCCGCGCGCACCGTCTCCCATGCCGCAGAAAAGCGCGTTCGAATCGGTCGGATGGTGCAACAGCACCCAGGGCATCCAGGGATTTTCCCTTTCCAATCCTTGAGCAGACACGCGCCAGTTCTCGCCGGCATCGTCACTCAGCAAAATACATCCATGAGGGTGAATTTTTTCCCGACTCCAAACGCCCGGCGAACCCTTGCCGCCGCATAAAACCATGCGCGGCGTATCGCCCGGCATGAAGTGCCACTCATGGGAATAACTGTGCAACTCAGTGTAGCCCCAGGGCATGCCGTTCTCCACGCGCCGCCAATGCTCGCCGCTATTGTCGCTCCGATAAAAACCGCGCGCCGACGATACATAGTAGCGCTCTTTGCTGCCGGGATAATTTTCGATGTAATGCATATCGACGTAGCCGATACCGATGCTGCGGTCGTACCAGGTTTTACCGCAATCGCGGCTCATCAATACGCCGCCGTGCTCGAGCAAGACATAAATGAGGCTCTGATCGTCGGGGTGAATAAAAATATGGCGCACGTGGGGGAATTCGACACCACGCAGGCGAGGCGGCACATCCCACTTCTTTTTGGCTTCTTCCGGAATGGCGAGCATGCCGTCGAGCGGCTCCCAGGTATTTCCCTTATCCTCACTGCGCAGCAGCCGGATCGGCCCCATTCCCATGTAAACGACGCGTTCATCGTGGGGATCAACCGTGAATGTCCGCACGTCTCCTTCCATGATCTTCGTCCAGCTTTTCCCGGCATCGTCACTGCGATAGCCGCCATCGAAAGCCACCGCGGCAAAAACAACTTGAGGATTTTTTTTGCAGCCGATCAGATGCTCCAATGTTTTGCCGGCGAAGAATTCTCCCACCGTTTGCAGCGCGCCGGAGCGATTCTCCATCACTTTCAATCCACCGTTATGAGCGATGTAGTAATGCAGCGATTCCATAAAACCTCCAAGCGTTTAGCGTCTGGCGTCTTGCGCTAAACTCTAGACCCAATACCCGAGACGCTAAACCGACTGCCCGTTTTTGAGAGCGCGATAAACTTTCTCCGACGTTACTGGCAGATCCGTAATGCGCACACCGCAAGCGTCCGCTACAGCATTCGCGACCGCCGCGGCGGTTGGGACATTGGCGACCTCGCCAATCGCCAGACTGTTATAAGGTCCGGGGCCGGCGGGCACGTTTTCCATTACGTGAGTCTTGAGCGGCGGTATGTCCGTGATGTTGGGAATTTTAAATTCGCCGAAGTTGGTGGTGGTAATTTTCGGCCCATCGAACATCACTTCTTCGGTCAGTGCATAGCCCAGACCAAAAACCACCCCGCCCTCGATTTGCCCTTGATGCATCAGCGGATTGATCACCTTTCCCGTCGTGTGAGCCGAAACCATGTTGCGTAAGGTGATTTTTCCGGTCTCGGGATCGACATGGACTTCGGCGATTTGCGCCGACACCGAGGCATCGTGGGATTTTTCCGAGCTTTTGTAATAGCCGCGCACGTAAATCGGCGCGCCTTTGAATTTGACGATCTCGCTGAAGCTCATTTGCCGCTTCGACGGCTTGTGTGCCACCGCGCCGCGATCGAGGGTCAGCTCCTTGGGCTCCACTTCCAGAGCTTGCGCGGCGAACGCGAACAGTTCTTCCCGCGCTTTGGTACCCGCTTCAAAGGAAGCATTGCCGTAAACACGCGTTGCCCGGCTGCCGCCCACCCCGCCATCGCTCGGCACAATCGTGCTATCAGCCTGCTTGAGTTCGATCTCATCTGCCGGAACGCCCAACTCTTCCCCGACCACTTGGACGATCACCGTGAGCACTCCCGCGCCCTGATCGACCACCGGCGTGATCACCTTGACTTTACCGTTATCCTCGATAGTCACGAAAACATTTCCCTCGCCGCCGCTCGGGCTCCATTCCGAGAATGACAAGCCGCGACCGACGTTTTTCGGTTTGGGCTTGCTATAGTCCGAAAGCTCGAGCGCTTTTTGCAGGGCTTCTTCACCGCGGATGTGTGAAATATGACCACCGGTGGGTGTCTCGTCGCCGTCGCGCAGCATGTTCTTGCGCTTGAATTCCGCCGGATCCATGCCGAGCTTGCGCGCGACCATATCGAGCTGGCTTTCATTGGCGAAAAAGCCCTGCGGATCGCCGGGCGCGCGCATATGGCCGCATGGAATCTTGTTGGTGTAAACCATTCTCTCTTCGATCAAACAGCTCTCAATTTTGTACGGGCCGGCGCAAGTGGACGCACCGATCAGATAACCTGCGGGCTTCATCGACGCATAGGCGCCGCTGTCGAATAGAAAATCGAGGTGGTGCGCGACGATTTTCCCGTCCTTTTTGACCGCTGTCTTGATCTTGATGATCGCCGCATGGCGCGGATTTCCGGCGGTCAGCTCCTCGGTGTAATCCATGATCATGCGCACGGGCTGACCGCTTTTCTTGGAAAGAAAATAGGCTACCGGCACATCCATAAAGCCGCCTTTGCCGCCGAAGTCGCCGCCGATGTGGGTCGGATGAAACACCAATTTTTCCTTTGCGATGCCGATGCAATTTGCGAGCTGACCGCGCACCGCGAAGGGCGTTTTGCTGCACGACCAGATTTCCGCACTGCCCGACGCATCGGCTTTGACCACACAGGCATGCGGCTCGAGGTAAGATTGATGTGTCACTTGGGTTGTAAAAGTATTCTCGACGATGATGTCCGCCTGCTTGAATCCCTCCTCGACATTCCCCTTGCCCCATTTGAGATAGGCAAACACATTGCTGAGATTTTCCACCGGCACGGGTAAGCCCCTGTAGGAAAGCAAGTCCGGGTGCAGCACCGGCGCGTCGGGTTTAGCGGCTTCGACCGGATCGAGCAGCGGCTCTAATTCTTCGTATTCGACCTCGATCAAATCGATCGCCTGTTCGGCAGCGAGCCGAGACTCTGCGGCCACTGCCGCAACTTTTTCGCCGATGAACCGGACCACGCCATCGGCAACGATTGGTGTATCGTAGATACAGCGGCCGATGCGCAGCCCGGCAACATCTTGACCGGTGATTACCGCTTTCACGCCCGGCACGTTCAGAGCCTTGCTGGTATCGATCCGTTTAATCCGTCCGTACGGAATCGGACTCCGCAAACACTTGCCCCACAAACTGTCCGGAAACTTGAAATCCGCACTATAGAGCGCCTTACCGGTGACCTTGAGCTCACCCTCGACCCGAGGCGTCGGCTTACCCACCACCTGCGTCATCTAATTTCCTCCTAATGATTAATGCTATCCAAATGTGCACTGCCTGTCGTTTTAAACTGAGAGACAGCGCCTTGTCCAGGGATATGAGTCTTAGCTTGGCGACTTTTGCGCTCTTTGCGCGAGGCACACGGATTGAACTGTTTGAACCAATTCAACGCCCTAGTGCCGTTCATCCCCAGACTGTGCGCGCAACTTCCGCCACCAGCTCCAGCTTCCGGCGCATGTCATCCCAGCTAATCAAATTGCCCGAAGCCGCCGAAGCGAAACCGCACTGTGTGCTGACCGCGAGGTTTTCCATCGGAACGTACTTGGACGCTTGCTCGATTCGTCGAAGCAATTCGTCCACGGATTCCAACTGCGGTTCCTTGGTCGTAATGAGGCCCAGCACCACGGTCTTCCCCTTTGGCACGAAGCGCAACGGCTCGAATCCGCCGGCGCGCTCACTATCGAATTCCAGGAGATAACGATCCATTTTGAGCGAGCCGAAAACCTTGTCGGCGATGGGCTCGTAACTTCCCTCCGCCCCCCATGCGCTGCGCTTGTTGCCGCGGCAGAAATGTATACCGATCACAGTATCGGCGCGCCGGTTGATCCCGTCGATCATGGCGTTATCCGCAGCAATGGCGGCGCTCAGCGCCTCATTGAGATTAATACTGCTTTGTTGCAGCAGTTCGCGCCGCTTGCGGTCGAAAAAGTTCGAGTACGACGGCGCATCGAGCTGCACGTACGACGCGCCTTCGTCGAACAGAGCCTGCACTTCTTCGCGCATGATCGCCGCCACATCCTGTAGCATGTCATGCACGGTTGGGTAAAATTTGTCCGTCACACCCGGTCTATAACGCATAATCGCGTGCTGCACCGCCGCCGGCGTGCAGATTTTAAAAGGTCCTGGCGCGTGCTGCTTTAAGAACGGCGCTTCATCGGGTGTGAATCGGCCCTTTTTTGTGAGTTTGCCGCCGACAATGTATTGAAGATTTCCTTCCTTGGACTGTTCAGCCAGGTCTTTGCCTCTGCCTTGCCATTCGAATTTCACCACGGGCTTTCCCGGAACCAGCCAGCCGATGGCTTTGGTGATATCCGCGGTA
>DATIEH010000209.1:0-5407 GCA_035455905.1 Binatia bacterium
GCAAAATAAAGACGACGGAAAGCTAAACTCAATGATGCGCATCAAAGACATTCTTTCTTTTGTAGTGTGGTGTACCAGAAGTTCGTTTAAAACCTCCACACGATGCCAACCGCTGAGGTCGCGCTCAAATCCCCCTGGATCCCCCTTTTTCAAATTGGGAATTTTCCGCGCGTGCCTCTTACTCCCTCTTTGGAAAAGAGAGGAAGGGGAGATTTTTGGCAAATCTGAAGCGACAATCTATGTAGCGAAATTTGGTTTCAGGACACAAGCGCTCCTCTGGGCCTGTGTCTCATGGAGCGCAGTGCATGGATCTTATGACGCCGTATATGGCGCCGAGCTCAAACCGGAAAAAAATCGCCTCGAAGTTGCCATTGCCGCCACTGGACCGCTTTACCTTCCGGTGACCCTGGCCAACGAAGCAGGCTATTTCAGCAAGCGCGGCGTGACAGTCAATCTCAGCACACTGAGCGCGACGGCCTCGGCGCAGGCGCTCCTCTCAGGCCAAGTTGATATTTATCAGGGCGGGACCGCGACCATACACGCCAATGTCGCAGGTTCGGATTTGATTTACGTCGCGGCCAGCGTGGACCGGAGCACGTTGGTGCTATTCGGCCAAAAAGGCATTACGAGCTTTGGTCAGCTGCGCGGAAAGTCAGTTGCGACCACCTCCGTCGGCGCCTTCGGTGAAATCGCCATCCGCAAAACTGCCAGAGAGCGCGGCATGGAAGTTGGCAAAGATATCAAGCTTCTTTACCACAAGGGACCGCCGGACGCGCTCTCGACATTTCTCGTCGGCAACGCCGACGGGCTCATCGTCACGCCGCCGCAAACCGAAATGGCTCGCGGTAAAGGATTTCCCGTGATCATCGATTATTATGAGAAAGGTCTCAAAATCATTGGACCAGGCACAGGAGTGGCGCGCAGTTTCGCCCAAAAGAACCCAACCACCCTGAAGATTTTTCTCATGGGATATCTTGACGGGGTAAAGCGCGCCCTCGACGATCCGGCCTACGCCAAAAACGTGCTCGCTCAAAGCAGCAAAATGACCGATCAAAAACTTATCGATGAAAGTTACAATGAAGGCGTTAAGGTCTGGAACAAGGACATGACCGTCGACCCGGAAGCGATCAAGCTCGTGCTCGAGCAATCGACGATCTCGAAGGCCGCCGAATTGGATGTGAAGCGCTTCTACGACAATACTTTGATCCGCGAGGTCAATCGGGATTATGCCTCGAAGCTCTTTCCCGGCCAGGTAAAGTGGTGATCGGTGGGTATTGGCGCAAACCGCCTCCACCCACCCTACGCACTTAACCTCATAGGATGGGTGGAGGGAAGCGATACCGATCAATCCTTGGACCCTTCGGCAAAGCTCGGAACAAGGCCCGCAATTCCGCTGTTGAGCAGCATTGCCGGTTTCTGATACTTGTAAACGAAATCAAAATTGTCGAGGAATAATCCGATGCGCATTATCGACGCTGACGGCCACGTGCTGGAAAAACAAATCCCCTGGGCGGATTTGCTTGAAGCACCCTATCGCGATCGCGCGCCCAAAGAAGTGAAAGACAATCGCGGCTTCAGCTTCATCATGATTGAAGGCAGATTGACGCCCAAACCGGTGGGCAAAGCATGTAGTTTTGTCGGCGCGCCGCGCAGCCACTCGCCGCAGCCGACGACCGGCATGGTCGATCCCAAGCAGCGCTTGAAGGATATGGATCTCGAGGGCATCGATACGGCCGTTCTCTTCGGCACCTCGCCCTTTTTGAGTTTGCCGTTTGTCGAAGACAAGGATTTGGCGAGCGCCATCGCACGCGTTTACAACAATTGGCTCGCGCAGTATTGCAGCGCCGACCCGCGCCGCCTGAAAGGCGTCGCCGCAGTCGCCATTCAGGACCCCAGCGAAGCGGTCAAAGAACTTCGGCGCGCCGTCGAAGCTCTCAAGTTTGTCGCCGTCGCAAGTCCGCCGATTTCGGCTTCGAAAAAAAATCTCGACGATCCGGATCTATTTCCGTTTTTTGCCGAGGCGGAGCGTCTCAATGTACCGGTTTGCATTCACGTGGGCGCCGGTGACGGCGTTCCCGCGGCCACGGAGCGCTTTGATCATCCTTTCTTTACCCATGCGATGGCGCATCCATTCGAGCAAATGATCGCTTCTCTGTGCGTCGTGGCCGGCGGATTATTGGAGCGTTTTCCGCGCCTGAAGTTCGCTTTTATGGAAGCGGGCTGCGGTTGGGTGCCCTACTGGATGGAGCGGCTCGATGAGCACTATGAGATCCTGCAACCGACGGTGCCCTGGCTCAAGAAGCCGCCGAGCGAATACATGAAGGGCGGACAGATGTTTTACGCGTTCGAAATGGAAGAAAAAATGCTGCCCTACGTCGCCGAATTCGTCGGCGCCGAGCGGTTGGTTTTCGCTACAGACTATAATCATAGCGATTCGAAATTTCCGCACACTGTGGAAGAAGTGATGGAGCGCAAGGATCTCTCCGATTCGCTTAAAGCTAAGCTCATGGGCGAAAATGCAGCGCTGCTTTACAGTCTGTAGACTTCGCGCTGCTAACTTTTCCCTTCCCGTCCGCTTTGCGCCCTCATCCTAACCTTCTCCCAGAACGAGAAGGAATCGGTTAAACTCGGACGTAACTCCATTCCTTCTCGAGCGTCAAACAACAAGGCTGTTCGACAAGCTCGCCCAAAAATTATGAAGTAAGTCATGATCGCAGGGAGCTATGCGAGGAGTGTACATGAAAACTCGAAACCGGATTTTTGGGATTTTAGTCTTGGTCGCGCTCGCTTTAACCGGGTGTGATGAATTGGCCCGCGTTGGAGGACTGGGCGATTATGGTAGCCTCGGAAGCGATCTGGTCGGCGAGGTTGAAAATGTCGATACGCGCGCGCGCGAAATTCAAATCCGCACCGACTCCGGTAGGACCTCCGTTGTCCGCTATGATGACCGAACCCAAGTCATCTACCAACAGCGAAACTATTCGGTCGCTAACTTGGAGCCAGGCGACTATGTCGCGGTGCGGGTGCAACAAGACCGGAATGGCCAAAATTACACCGACACCATCACCGTCAGAGAAGGCGTGCAGGATCGCGGGAACAAGCGGGGCAGCGGGCGATTGGATCGGATCGAAGGCCGTATCGAGTATGTCGATGAGCGCCGTGGCACATTCGAATTGCGCGATTCACGCAACCGGCTGATCGTCGTCGCGGTGCCTTTCAACGCTCCCGGTTCAGTGATGGATCGTTTCAACCGGCTGCGCACCGGCGATTTCGTGCGCATCGAGGGACGAGCCGCAGGCTCCGATCGATTCGACCTCGAGAATTTCCTGTAGCCCGGGGAGGAAAGAGGTGGGGGACAACGTGTGAGCTGGTCATTGCTACTGTAAAATCTGCTTGAAAAAATCGTTGCCCTTGTCGTCCACCAGGATGAACGCCGGAAAATCTTCCACTTCAATCTTCCAGATCGCCTCCATGCCGAGCTCCGGATATTCGAGCACTTCGACTTTCTTGATGTTCTCTTTCGCCAGGATCGCCGCCGGGCCACCGATCGATCCTAGATAAAAACCGCCATACTTTTTGCACGCGTCGGTGACCTGCTGGCTGCGATTGCCTTTCGCCAGCGTGATCATCGCGCCGCCGTGCGACTGAAACAGGTCGACATAGGAATCCATCCGTCCGGCTGTGGTCGGACCAAACGACCCTGACGGCATGCCCTCGGGCGTTTTCGCCGGGCCGGCATAATAAATCGGATGATCCTTCATGTACTGCGGCAGACCTTCGCCGCGGTCGAGCCGTTCTTTCAGCTTTGCGTGCGCGATATCGCGCGCGACGACCATCGTACCGGTGAGTGAAACCTGGGTCGTTACCGGATATTTCGCGAGCTGCGCGAGGATCTCCTTCATCGGCCGATTGAGATCGACATGGACGACATTGCTCGCAATCTTGTCAAGGTATTCTTCGGGAATAAGACGGCCCGGTTCTCGCTCGAGTTCCTCGAGCCAAACTCCTTCTCTGTTGATTTTCGCTTTGGCGTTACGATCCGCCGAGCATGAAACCCCCATACCGACCGGGCACGAAGCCCCATGGCGCGGTAAACGAATGATGCGCACGTCCAGCGCAAAATATTTTCCGCCGAACTGAGCGCCATAGCCAGACTTGTAGGCTTGTTCCAGCATCCGGTTTTCCAACTCGACATCGCGAAAAGCTCGTCCATGCGCGTTACCCGAGGTCGGAAGATGATCGAGATAGCCGGTGGTCGCGAGCTTCACGGTCTTCAAGCAGGCTTCGGCCGAAGTTCCACCAATCACAAACGCCAAATGATAGGGCGGGCAACCGGCGGTACCCAGGGTTTTCATTTTCTCGGTCAGGAATTTCTCCAGACTGGCGGAATTGAGCAGCGCTTTGGTTTCTTGATAGAGCATTGTCTTATTGGCCGAACCGCCGCCCTTGGTTACGAACAGAAACTGATACTCCATTCCGGCGGTGGCCATGATGTCGATTTGCGCCGGCAAATTCGTTCCGGTATCGACCTCGTCGTACATGTTGAGCGGCGCCGTCTGCGAATAGCGCAGGTTCTCTTCGGTGTAGGTCTTGTAAACTCCTCTGGCGAGATACTCTTCGTCTTTAACTCCGGTCCAGACTTTCTGGCCTTTTTTAGCAACGATGGTCGCCGTCCCGGTGTCCTGGCAAAACGGCAGAATGCCCTTGGCTGCAGTGTCGGCGTTACGCAGCATTGCCAGGGCAACATAACGATCGTTGTTCGAAGCCTGCGGATCTTTGAGAATCGCCGCGACTTTTTCCAGATGCGCCGTACGCAACAAAAAGGAAACGTCGCGGATCGCGACGTTTGCCAACAAGGTTAACGCCTGCGGATCGATCTTGAGAATCTCATTGCCCTCGAAGTTTGTTATTGAGACGTAATCTTTGGTCAGGAGCCGATAGCGCGTGCTGTCTTTTTCGATAGGAAGCGGGTCTTGATAAACGAATTCCGGCGTAGCCATAAACTTCACCTCTTTTCGACTAAATCCTAGATGAATTTACCCATTTTGTCGACGCATCGCTGAGCATCCTCCTCTGTCCATCGGACCACAGTTTTTGGTTGTTCAACGTAGCTCTACCATCGTTTCGGCATTGGTGTTTTGTTCGGGACGATTTCTGTGTCATTTCGAACGAAGTGAGAAATCTTTCCCCTGTTCTTTTTTTAAACTCATGCCGCAGGAGTCTCGCCTTCCGCCTCTCAAGGTTGACAGAACGGCGCCGACTCACTACCTTCCCGAGGCGGGAGGTTTCATGAAGTCACTTCTTACTTTGCTGCTCGTACTTATCATGCCCGTTATCGCAGCGGCGCAAACTCAAGACCAACTCATCGCCGGCGCGAAGAGCGAGGGCAGACTGGTACTTTATGCTT
>DATIEH010000210.1:0-15971 GCA_035455905.1 Binatia bacterium
CTGGTCGCGGATCGGACCATGCTTTGTACAATCGTCGACCAAGTTCCAATCCTTGCGGAGGAACTGATTGCCGAGTTCTGGCCCGGACCTTTGACCCTGGTGTTACCGGCAAAAAAAGATCTTTCTAAGCGTTTGGTGAACACCAGCGGTGGCGTTGGCGTGCGTATTTCAAGCGCACCCATCGCGGCCCAACTGGTGCGAGACCTTGGCAAACCGATCACGGCCACGAGCGCGAATCCTTCGGGAAAAACTCCGGCGCGAAACATCGAGCAAGCGCGGGTATATTTTTCCGGTGCAATCACGGTCTTTATAGACGGCGGCGAGCTATATTCAAACGTTGGCTCAACGGTCGCTGAGATCAGCGGTGACAGCGTGAGAGTCATTCGCGAGGGAGAGATCAATAAAACTGCCTTGGAACGGGTGATTGGGGAGGAGAAGGTGGTATGAAGCATTCTACTCTGTTTTTTGCCGTCGCGGTCGTTGTGCTGCCGCACTACGGCTGCGATGCAAAATCGAATTCAGTCGAGCGGGGCCGCGAAGCAGTTAAAGAGGTCGTAACTCAGCCGTTCAATGCTTTGGAAAACGCCAAAGACTCGCTCAAACAGAGTGAAGAAAAGAACAAAGCGGCGTTAGGACAGGCGGAAAAAGAAGCGAATTAAACAACGGGCTAATCAATCCATTCGCTCATCATGATCGCGGTGTCGCTTTTACAATCCGTTCGATCTCCTCTCCGCTTTCGCCGTCATAGTAGTCCACCTTCGTAGCTTTCAAATAGAGCGCGCGGTGTCCTACTCGTGAGCCGACCGCCGCCGTGGCATAAGCGCCGACTTTGTTAGAATCGGGATACTCACAAATATCGGGAAAGTCCATCGTACTCACCACCAGGTAACGAAGCTCATTGGGGCCCGTGTTGATCAGCTGATGCGGATATTCAGCGCCGGCGGGACAAGCGATAATAGTTTCGGGCATAACGGTGAGCTCGTCTTTGCCGAACCTTAGAACACCCTCGCCTTCGATGATGTAAATCATCTCCTCGTTGCCCGTATGGGTATGAAAAGGAAACGCAGCCTTGCCTGGCGGCACGTAGAAAAAGCTATAACCCAATTTTTGTGCTCCGATGTGCGAACCCACCCGCCGGCGCGTGCCGCCGAACGCCGAGTCTGCTGGCGCGTTGAGCTTATCCAACGGCACGTCGGAAATATCGATCACATGTTTGTGTTTTCCCATGACTACTCCTTATCCATAAGGTGTGAATCCCCGCGTTCTGTGCTATCTGAATGAAGCATGCTGGTGATTTCAGAGCAACAAGTTCGCGGTCTCGTCGACATTGACGAGCTGATCGAAGCACTGGAAAAAGCGCATCTCCAATATTCAACTGACAGAGCGGTTATGCCGGTGCGGTTGGTCGTCCCCTTGCCTGCGATTCAGGGTCGCATCACCAGCATGCCCGGTTTCTTAACTGACGACAAAGCCCTCGGCATGAAAGTCGTCACTTATTTTCAGCAAAACCCGACGCGCGATCTTCCCGCGATTCTCGCCACAATCATGCTGTTCAGTGCCGATACCGGTAAAATCATCGCGATCATGGACGGCAGCTATGTTACGGCCATTCGCACCGCCTGCGCCTCGGCAATGGCGACGAAGGTTTTGGCAAACCCGGATAGCAAGGTGGTCGGAATCTTGGGAGCGGGCGTTCAGGCTCGGGCACACATCGAGGCTTTGACGCACGTAAGAAATATTGGCGCGTTCAAGATCTATAGCCCGTCCGGCGTCAGTGCTGCGAAGCTTCAAGAAGAGATGAGAGGACGCATTGACTCGGCCATCGAAGTTGTGAGCAGCGCTGAGCAGGCCGTCCGCGATGCCGATCTTGTTGTTACCGTGACCACCGCCAAAGCACCGATCATCAAAGCTGACTGGCTCAAACCGGGCACTCACATTAACGCTGTCGGCTCGCACCGGCCGGACCTCAGGGAACTCGATGGTGCGACCTTGGCCCGCGCCAAAGTGGTCGTCGATTCGCGCGCGGCGATTATGGCTGAATGCGGAGATATCCTGCTTGCAATCGACGAAAAAAGCATCGCACCGAGCGCGGTTCACGCGGAAATCGGCGAAGTACTTGCTGGAACCAAGCCTGGGCGAACGGACGAGAGCGAAATCACGCTCTACAAATCGGTGGGGATCGCCGTTCAGGATGTCGCTGCTGCCCATTTGGTCTACCACAAAGCGCTGAAGCAACGGGTGGGGACAACGGTCGCGATCTAGTCAACTCGAAACGACCTGAGACCCGAAACTCAAAAATTTGAGCATATGACCTGGGATCTCACCAGCTATTTTCCAAGTTTCCGCGGGCCGGAAATGCTGCGATTTAAGCAAGCGCTCCGCGAGGACATTGCAGCTCTACAGAAAACCGCAGCGGCACTTCCGCAATTGAATGTGGATTCGGTTTCAGCCTGGGAAGATGTTCTCCTCCGTAACGAGAAATTAATGCGACGCATGTCGCACCTTAGCTCATACATCAGCTGCCTCGCTTCTGCCGATGGCCGAAATGAATCGTACCAGAGAGAGGAAGCCGAGATCATCCGCGATCGCGCCGAGCTTGGCAAAGTGCGCATCGAGCTCTTCCGTGCTTTCAAAGGCGTCCCCGATGAGGTATTCGCGGTGCTGTTCAAAAAGCCGTCGCTACTCGGCGCGGAGAATTATTTGCACCGTCTGCGCGAAGAAGCCCATCGCGCAATGTCGAGCGACAAAGAAGTTCTCGCCACAGAACTTGGCGTCGACGGCATTCAGGGCTGGGGGCAGCTTTACAACACCCTATCGTCCAAACTTCAATTCGAAATGGAGTTTCCCGACGGCTCTCGCAAAATTTTGCCGATCTCTCAGCGGCGTTCTTTACTCGATCATCCGGATCGGCGTATTCGGGCTGCGGCTTTCGCTAGCGGCAATAAGGCTTGGCAAAGCATCGCAGACACCGCGGCCAGCGCGCTGAACGCGATCGCCGGTACTCGCCTGACGCTTAACCGTCATCGCGGCGTCAATCACTTCCTCGACGTCGCCCTGTTTCAAGCCGCGATCACGCGCAAAACTCTCGAGGCCATGTTCGATGCGCTGTTTGCAAATATAGAAATTCCCCGGCGTATTCTGCGTTTCAAAGCAAACCTCATGGGTCGCCAATCGGTTGCTTGGTATGATCTTGGTGCGCCGCTCGATTTCGCTCAAGAATCACCTCGGTCGTGGAATGATGCGGTTGCGATGGTCAGTGCCTCGTTCATGCACACGTACCCCGCTCTCGGAAACTTTTTTCAGCAAGAGGTGATCGGCAAAAACTGGACTGACTGGGAACCGCGCATCGGCAAACGCCCGGGTGGATTTTGCACCAGCTCGATGCTGAGCAAGGAATCGCGGATTTTTATGACCTACAACCAAGCACTCGGCGACGTCCTCACACTGGCGCACGAATCCGGCCACGCCTATCACGGCTTTCTGATGCGCGAAACACGTCCGTTTGCGCGCAGCTATCCAATGACCCTTGCCGAGACCGCTTCGACCTTTGCCGAACAGATACTGATCAACGGTTCGTTCGATGATCCCGGTCCCGGTGCTGAATTCAAGGCAGTGATGCTCGATATTGAATTAGGTCACGGTGCCGTCTACTTGCTCGATATTCCGGTGCGCTACCAATTTGAGAAGGCTTTCTACGAGGAAAGAGTCAGCGGACCTTTGAACGTTTCGCGGCTCAAAGAGCTGATGGTTGAAACTCAGCGACTCGTGCTCGGCGAGGTATTGGAAAATGGCGGTGACGATCCCTATTTATGGGTTCAAAGCTTCATTTCTACATTACCGGCCTGACGTTTTACAATTTTCCGTACACATTTGGCTATCTCCTGAGCCGCGGGCTTTACAATATGTTTATCCGAGAAGGCGCAACCTTCATCCCCAAATATGAGGAATTTCTCCGGCTTGCGGGCAGTGACACGGCCGAGAATGTAGTTAAAAAAACAGTTGGCGCCGATCTGCAAAAACCAGAATTTTGGGCCGAGTCGATCAGAAGTTTGGAACAACCGCTGATCGAGTTGCAAGCGCTCGCGCCAAAACTCATTGCTCTAGGCAACCAACAAGTTCAGCGGTCAAATTGAACTGGAGCTAGCATAGCGAGGTTCTACTCAGTCCTGCCAAGCAGCGCCGCGCGTAAGAGATCGAGAGCATTGAGTGTCATGCGGGAGCGATCGTAGGCGCCACGACCCGCCGTCGTGCTTTCCCGGCGGAGAATCCTTTTACCGTCGGTCAGCGAGATATACATTTGCCCGCGGGCAAGATTTTGAATCTGGCTGTCCGGATCCGTCACCGCATGCAGCGCGAGGCCAAAGTCCGAGCCCGACTGTTCGCGTACGGACGCGGCAAGCTCATCGGTCAAGCTGGTGGGATCGGCCAGAACATTCGCAAGTTTCTCGTGGTTGTGGCGGTTCATCAGCAAGGTTCTGATAGCCGTTTCGCTGTTACAAATGTAACCGGCGGCAAATTCTTCCGTGCTTGCAGATTGGAGCCTCTCCGCGAGCTGACCGCAGGTGACGTCCTCGTATACCGCCACATTTTTTTTCTGTGCCCGCAGCAGTGCGCCGACCACATGCTCCATGGTTTCGTCATCTGCGGCAAAAATCGCATCGCCCAATAGTCTGCGCACCTCTTGCTCCACGGGCGCGATCATTTTTTTGGCTTCCTCGCGATTCGCCGCTTTCGCTGCGATTCGAACGTCGACCTGTCCGGGCAATGCCAGGACGCCAACCGTCGGATTGCTGGAGTTGGCGATCAAATGGCCAATTTTATCGTCTACCGCGCTCTCTCCGATGCCGATCACTTTCAACACACGGTAGTGAATCACTTCGGCGAGATGGAATTTTTTTCTGAGATAAGGTTCGACTTCGTTCTCGAATAGCCATTTCATCTCGACCGGCACTCCGGGCAGGCAGTAAATGATACTGCGCGAATCTTCTACGATAAAACAGGGCGCCGTGCCGTTGGGATTTTCTACCGGCAGCGCGCCTTCGGGCATATACGATTGTCTGATGTTGTTCGGCGTCATAGCCCGTCCGCGGCGGCGAAAATGCGCTTCGACCTGCTCCAACATTTCTGCACTTTGAACCAGCTTTCGTCCCGTGACTTCGGCCACAACTTCCCGTGTCAAGTCGTCTTGAGTCGGACCCAAGCCGCCGCTGGTAATGACGATATCGGAGCGCTCCATCGCGCGCGTGATCACTTCCTTCATTCTCGCCGGGTTGTCGCCCACCACCGATTTGAAATAGAGATTGACGCCGAGCGCCGTCAAGCGCTGAGCCATCCAGGCCGAATTGGTATCGACGATTTGACCCAACAGCAATTCCGAGCCAATCGCGACTATTTCCGCGTTTGCCATGGCAACTCCTTTGACCGGCATCGATTTATATCGTATGGGAACGACCCCAGACAAGGCAGGTATTCGTTCTGCGCTTCTCCGGCACTTGTCGCTTTACAGCTTCTTTGCGAAAATGCCGACATGATCGTTCTGTTGTCCAATGATGACGGAATTCAATCCGAAGGGCTCACCGCGTTGGAAATGAACCTCGGCCATATCGGCGAAATCTATACGGTCGCGCCGGATCGGGCACAAAGCTCGATGAGTCATGCATTGACTTTGCATCGTCCGCTGCGCGTCCAGGAGCTTGCGCCGCGCCGACTCGCCGTGGACGGGACACCGGTCGATTGCGTTAAACTCTCGCTCACCGGGCTTTTACCGGTCCGGCCCCACCTGATCATCTCGGGGATCAACAAAGGACCGAATCTGGGTGACGACATTATTTATTCCGGCACGGTTTCCGCCGCCATTGAGGGAGCCCTGTTGGGTATTCCGGCGATTGCCGTCTCCCTCGTCACCTTTAAGAATTTCGACTTCCGCGCCGCCGCCGAATTTACCGCGACTCTGGTCGACCGGATTGTCGAACGGGGAATTCCACCGAAGACCCTGCTCAACGTGAACGTGCCAGCGATCCCAAAACAAGACATCAAGGGCTGGCAGATCACTCGAATGGGCAAGCGCCACTACAGCGAGACTATCGTAGAACGAATCGACCCGCGCGGCGGCAAGTATTATTGGATCGGCGGCGACGATTTAGGATTTGCCAACGATGATGGTACCGATTGCCACGCGGTCAACGAAGGCTATGTCTCGGTGACGCCATTGCAAGTTGATTTGACCGACTATCAGCTGCTGCAGAATAGCTCGCTGCCGAAATTCCCCTGGCCCAGGTGATTGCGAAGCTTGTCGAGATCGCTGCGGGATTGAAGGTTCTCCAAAAAACCAATTAACCAGCGAAAGGATATACCGCAATGATCGATTCGGCACTTGTCACGACCGTCACGGAGATTCCCAATTACCGCGTCGCGAAAAATTTCGGCATCGTCCGCGGCATCGTGGTCCGGTCTCGCAGCATCGTCGGCAATATTGGCGCGACGCTGCAAACGTTGTTGGGCGGCAACATTACGATTTACACTGAACTGTGTGAAAAAGCCCGCGCCGACGCGCACCGTCTTATGGTTGAGCATGCCTCCGAGCTGGGCGCGAACGGAATCATTGGCGTGCGTTATGATGCCAACGAAATTGCTCCCGGCGTTACCGAAGTTTTGGCCTATGGTAGCGCGGTCAATCTCGAATATCAGCGCAGGTAAGGCGATTGCAGAGCGGCAATCCGGCGAGAGAGTGCAGTGGCTACGAAGCCATTTCAGAAGCATCCCGAAGCACGATGCCCCGATCGGCTAGAATATCGAAAACATACTGCCCCGGAGCAAGGGCAGTGCTGCGCATTTTTTCGATGGTCAGAGTACGGACAAAACGGCGGTTAACGAGTTCCATCTCCAGAACGAATGTGCCGGACACCAGATACTCTTCAATGCCCCGGATCTGCCTCTCAATTGCATAAGTCGTCAGCAAATTGGTTGTGCCGGAATTGGCCTGCAGCCCGTAAAACAATAAACGCGTTTGATCGAGCACGCGCGACATGGAGTCACGGCTAAACAGCAAGGGTCCCACAGGATCAATGGCGACTCGAGAAGCGCCCAGACGACTGATGTAGTTGCTCAGATCCGTGACGACCCGCTGCACGTCGATTGATCGAGCTTGGCCCTCCGCGGCACGCGCGCCAAAATATGCGGAAGCGTCGAGAATTAGAAAATCCTTCGAATCAATGAACGGCGCAAGATCCCATCCCAGCGATTTTGCCTGATCCATAACGTCTGCGGGCTTTTCGTCGATGGCAACGTAGAGCCCTTTTTCCTTGTTCATTAATCCGTTTACCAGAAATTGAAGCGCAAAAACTGTCTTGCCTGTTCCTGGCTCGCCGATCACGAGGTAAGTCTTTCCTGATCTCAATCCGCCCTGGATCAATCGATCCAGCTCCAGAATTCCCGTCGGTACGCGTTCGTTCTTCATGACTAATTTTGGAATCGAGGAAAGTACTGCTCAGATGAGAACTATCACGAAGAGCGCAAGCCAATTGTGTGCCAGCTACAGCGTCCCAAATTGCTCAAGAAAAACAGCGGATCCCAAAGTCTCCTTACGGTGTCCAAGCGCCGGCTTGGCCGTAAATGCACATTTTTATCGCGATGCTGATTAAGCGCAGTTGCCGCGTGTTCATGCGAAGTCACAAATTTGAAGACCGGCGCGCTCGGTAGCTTGGGTTTGTACACGCGAGATCCTCGTTGCCTCTGCGCTACTCGTAGAAGTGCGGCGGCCTACCGCAATGAATCGGCGATAAATCTCGATGGGCAAACGGTGGCTAACGGGCAGCGCGCGCAGGCGGGCTTGCGCGCATGACAAACCCGGCGACCATGAATAATTAGCCGATGGGAAACACCGGTCCATTCGCTGCGGGGAAACAGCCGGCTGAGATCGGTTTCGATTTTAAGTGGATCGTCCTCGCGGGTAAGTCCAAGCCGGGACGACACTCTTCGACAATGCGTATCGACGGCGATGCCCGGCAGGTTAAAACCGTGACCGAGAATCACATTCGCGGTTTTCCGACCGACACCAGCCAAATCTGTAAGTTCCGCCATGCTGGAAGGCACTCTCGCGTTGTATTTTCGAATCAATTGCTCGGCGCATTGTTTGAGCGATTTTGCCTTTGCGCGAAATAATCCCAGTCTGCGGATCACCGACTCAATCTCTACAACGGGCGCTGCGGCCAAGTCGGCGGGCGTCGGAAACCGACGAAAAAGTTCCGGCGTGACCTTGTTCACCGCCGCATCGGTACACTGGGCCGAAAGAATCACCGCGACTAAAAGCTCAAAACTGTTCGAATGGATCAATGGACACTGGACTTCTGGATATGCACTCTCCAGGAGCGCACCAATCTTCCTTGCGCGCGCACGTTTCTCGTCGATACTCTCGCGCTTGCCTCGCTTCGGCTGGCGGTGCGCGCTGAGCCGTCGTTCAGCGTCGACTCTTCGCACGAAATGCTCCTTTGCCGGCGTAAACCGCGCGCCGGCTCAACTCCTCTTCAATGCGGAGCAATTGATTGTATTTCGCCGTGCGTTCGCCGCGGCAGGGCGCACCGGTCTTGATTTGACCCGCATTAGTGGCCACCGCTAGATCGGCAATGGTGACGTCTTCGGTCTCGCCGGAGCGGTGCGACATAACAGTGGTATAGCCGGCATTTTTCGCCAGCTTCATGGTTTCGAGGGTCTCTGTCAGAGAGCCGATCTGATTGACTTTGACCAGGATAGAGTTTGCGACGCCGGACTCGATTCCTTTTTGCAAACGGACCTTATTCGTCACAAACAAGTCATCGCCTACGAGCTGAATTTTTTGCCCCAAAGTTTGGCTCATCATGCGCCAACCCTCCCAGTCATCTTCGGCAAAGCCATCTTCGATCGAAATGATCGGATACTGCCGTACCCAGTCCTCGTAAAGGCTCACCAACTCGTCGCGCTCGCGCGCGCGCCCATCCGATTTTTTGAAAATGTACTTTCCATCTTCGAAGAACGCGCTCGAAGCCACATCCAGCGCGAGAGCAACCTGCGAGCCCGCTTTGTAGCCTGCTTGCTGAATCGCCTCGAGCAAAAGCTCGATCGCCTCGGCGTTACTTTTCACGTTCGGCGCAAAGCCGCCTTCATCGCCGACGCTGGTCGAAAGCGAACGGTCATGCAAAACTTTTTTTAAGGTCTGAAAAATCTCGGCAGCCGCGCGCAGCGCTTCGCCAAAGCTTTTCATTCCATACGGAACGATCATAAACTCTTGCACATCGACATTGTTGTCCGCGTGAGCGCCCCCGTTTAAGACGTTCAGCAGGGGCACAGGCAAAGTTTTCGCGGCGACGCCGCCGAGGTAGCGATAAAGAGAAAGACGATCGGCTTTCGCCTGAGCGTGCGCGATCGCCAAAGAAACCCCGAGAATGGCGTTGGCTCCTAATTTACTTTTGGTCGGCGAACCATCCATCGCCAACATAATTCCATCGATGCCCGCCTGATCACGCGCTTCTTTCCCACGCACTCGCGGCGCGATTTTCTTGTTGACGTGCGCGACGGCCAAGCGTACTCCTTTGCCGAGATAGCGCTTTCCCCCGTCCCTGAGCTCCAGCGCTTCATGGACACCGGTTGACGCACCGGAGGGAACCGTGGCCCGCCCGGTGACACCGTTTTGCAGCGTAACTTCCACCTCCACAGTGGGCAGTCCTCGCGAATCGAGCACTTCACGCGCACGTACCCGTTGAATTCTCATCGTTGTCCTCCAACAAACTGAGTCATGTAAGACAAAAGCATAAATTGTGCTATATTGCTATGTGATTTGACGATGCCGTTTCGCTTTTCCATACCGCAGCGCTGGTTGATCTATCTCTTTAGTGCGCTGATCGTTCTGCTCGCATTGATCACCGTCATCGGTGAGCGCGGCGTTCTACACCTCTGGCGCCTCCGTGGTGAGAAGAATCGCCTGGATGAGCAAAATTTTCGCTTACAAAAAGAAAACGAAGCTTTGCGCCAACGCATTTACCGCATTCGTAATGACAATGCGTATCTGGAAAAGCTCGCGCGCGAAGAGCTCAATCTTGTGCGGCCCGGAGAAATTGTCTATCGCTTTTCCAATCCGGGAAACCGACCCGCCAATCAAAAACCCGAGTCGCGCCCTAATACAAAGCCGCGCGGCGCACCTGGAGGAAAGCCCAAACCGTGATTGCATTGCGAAACTCCAGCGAAAGCCAGTCGAATCGCAGCGCTGCGGCTTGACAACTTCGGCTCGTTCACAGTACCGGGTCAATACTGGAGCTTCCGCACTGGGGAAGCGGACACGCGTAGTTCGCGAGGCACGTAAACCATGGAAACCCGAGATCCAAAGAGCGCAGCCAGGTTAATTGTCAGTGGGCTGAAGAAGGCCGGCATCAATTTCGTCGCAACTCTGCCGGATGAAAAAATGCTCGAAGTAATCCGCACAGTGGAAAAAGATCCTGATTTGAAACACGTTCCACTATGCCGTGAAGAAGAAGGAATCGGCATCTGCGCGGGCGCTTACCTTGCCGGCAAGAAAACCGCCATTATCATGCAAAACGCCGGCTTCTTGAATAGCTGCAACGCGCTCACCACTACTTCGCTGCAGTTTCAAATTCCAATTCTGATGTTGATCTACTATGCCGGCGACATTGGCGACCGCGGTTTTACCACCCTCGGGTCCGTAACCGAACCGGTGCTTGAAGCAATGGGATTTCGCAGTTACGTATTGCGCCGCGCCGATGAAGTGGATGAAATTTTGCGCGGCGCACAGATCCTGGCAGAAGATGCCAAAACACCGGTAGCCGTCCTTTTGACGAAAACCGTACTCGGAGTGAATTGATGCAGCGTTACGACTATTTGAAAGCGATTGCGTCCCATGCGGAGGACGCTCTGGCGGTTTGCACGGGATGGGCTGCTCGAGAGTGGTGGGCGCTACGTCCGGGCGAGGGCAATTTGAAAACCCGCACCCTGGGACTCGTCTCGTCCATTGCCGCCGGCTTGGCCATCGCTTTACCGCACCGGAAGGTGATCGCGATAGATGGCGACGGCGCATTTCTGATGAACCTCTGCGGCCTGCCGACGATCGCTTTGCAGAGCCCCGGGAATTTGATTCACCTGCTTTTCGACAATGAAATTTACGAGGCCTCAGGGGGTACGGCGACGGCTTCGCACAACAGCGATGCAGTGACACTGGCTAAGGGAGCAGGGTACAAGCACGCACTTTGGGTAAGTAATCCGGCAGAATTTGCTACAGAATTTACCGCCGCCTGGAGACGAGGTGAATTGACGCTGATCGCCGCTAAAGTTGAGCCCGGCCAACCTAAAGGTCTTCCGTCTCTAAAAATGGACGAGATCGAGAACAAGTACCGCTTTATGCGTTATCTCGAGGCGACTGAAAACAAAGCGTTCTTGAACCCCGGTTTCGATTCAAAGCTCTGAGCCGATTCAATCGCTCCGACCCTCACGGCGGATTTTCTTAGGCTTCATCAGCAGCAGCTCTCGTTTCCTTTGCGATTCGGGCCATTTCAGCCCGTGACATTTTACCCCCGCGGCGAGGTAAACCGAGCCAATTCCACTGGTCAGGATATTTCCGGATCGCCGCTTCGATGTGACGAGTGTAGAGCGCCGTCGTCGCCAGGACACTCTCTTCGATATCGCCGCGTTCTTCTGAGGGAATCGCCGGGCCAACGGTTAGTACAACAGACTCACCCGACTCTCTCACCGCAAACATCGGTAAGGTTACCGCGCCCGTTCGTAGCGCTAAGGTTGCCGGACCACGCGGAGCAGGTGCCTTCATTTGGAAAAAATCCACCATGACGTCGCCCGATTTGAACTCATCCGCGATAATGAGAACAATGCGATTATTGCGCAGAGCCTTTAAAATTTCCCGCGCAGCTTCCCGACGAGGCTTCGCCGAAATCGTGTGAATGCCGAGCTGGGCGCGATAATCATCGATCAGTTGGGCAAAACGTTTATCGGCCGGCTGTTTTACGATCACGCTGAACGGGTACCCGGCGGCCGCCAGCCGCCCGCCGATCAGAGTGAAACTTCCCAAATGCGCGCTTATCGCAAGGACACCCTTGTGCGCCTCTAGAGCGCGTTTGAGATGCTCCTCCCCTTCCAATTTGATTTTTCCGATAATTTCTTCCCTCGACAAATGCATCACCGCCATGGTTTCGAGCACGCCGCGCGCAAAATTCAACCAAGCTCGCCAAACCAAAACTTTTTGCTGGTCACAGCCGAGCTCTGAACCCAACACGGACGCGACATTTTCGGCCATTCTCTTGCGGTATCTCCACAACAGACCGAACGTTAGCCAGGCCAAAAACTTCGTGAATCCCGCGACTAGACGTGGAGGCAGATGAGGCAGGCTCGCCATGAATCCGCGGAGCGCGAATTCACCGCATCGGTACCTGAAATTGTAAAACCATTCTGCAAAACTCGACCTGCCCTTTTTTCTTCGCATGCCTATCTATGAATTCCTTTACGAACTATTTCAACTGTAAAAAAAACGGCGATGGATCCGCTCCATCGCCGTTTTTTATTTAGCTCTTTCAATCGCTACCGACCCGCCGCCCGGCGCAGACGCCGCTGGGCCATGCGTGATACTCTAGCCGGCCGCTTTTGCTTTCTCGCGCTTGCGGAGAGAGGGTAAACCTTGGCTGGGCTCCGCGCCGCCAAGGCTTTCTTCTTCCACGCAGCGAGCCCCTGCCTCAGGTAACTGGGATTTAACCCGAGCACCTCGCACACGCTGTCAAACGAAAAAATTCCTCCTGCCGCGCCTTGTTGAATCCACTCTTCGGCCTCGTTGAATAACGCTTTCCCTTTGCTCTCGCGAGCGAAAGCGTATTTTTGAAAACACGCGATAGCATCCTCGAGAATCGCTAGCATCAGCTTTTTTTCCGGCTCCAAATAGAGTTTGCGCCTGAACGTATCCAGGTACTGGTCCGGCAAAAGCGTGTCCGGTTGAAACAACGACGTCACGCGCTCTTCCATACTAAGTCCGGTATCATAACTACTCATATCACCACCTCCCGTTGGAGTAGGGCGTAATGCGAATGAGACAACCAGCACGACCCATTCAGATTACGCCGCACTCGAAAGAGAAGAAGTCGCCGACAGCCCCTGGCACGCAGGCCGTCGCAATGCGGCAATTGTGGTCCGGCTAAGAACGTCCGTAATGCCTCGCTGCACTTCGTTCCACACGCCGAGCATCGTGCAGCGGGGTAGCTGATCGCAGCCCACCGCCTCGTCCAGGCAGGCATTCACCGAGATCGGCCCCTCGATCGCCGTAATCACATCGTAAAATGAAATGGCGTCCGGGGGTCGAGCCAACATATATCCGCCTAAAGAACCTCTTTTCGACTTGATCAACCCGCCGCGAATCAAATCTTGAATTATTTTCTCCAAAAACTTTCGCGGCACGCTTTGCTGCCGCGCGATTTCAGCTATGGAACAACATTTCTCCGGGTCCTGATCTGAAAGGTAAATTACCGCACGCAACCCGTAATCGACCCGGCGAGGAATTTGCATCAACCCCATACCTTACCCCCTCGCGCGCACGGTAGCGCCAGCCGATCGCGCCTCGGTTCGTCGGCTTGCAAGTTTGCCCAAAGAGGAGAGGCCCTCAAGCCGTTGGACGATCGCCGGCATCTTTTCGTTGACATAATCGATTTCCTTTTCCGTATTGAACCGACCCAAGCTAAAACGCACGGCTCCTTGGAGCCAATCCGGCGGAACCTTCATCGCACGGAGAACGTGCGACGGCTCCGATGATCCGGCAGTGCACGCCGAGCCAGTCGACGCACAAATTCCCTGCTGATCGAGAAGCACTAAAATAGATTCGCCTTCCAGATACCGGAAGCTTATGTTGCACGTGTTCGGAAGCCGTTTTTGCACATCTCCGTTGACTCTGCTTCCAGGACAAGATCTGAGTAACAGAGATTCGAGCTGATCCCGAAGTCCCCTGATCCGAGCCGCATCGGAATCGATCCGGCTAGATGCCACCTCTGCGGCCTTGCCCATGCCGATAATGCCCGGGACGTTCTCAGTTCCGCCGCGTCGATTGCGCTCTTGGTGACCACCGATCATGAACGGTGGAAAGGTCAAGCCGCGCTTGACGTAGAGCGCGCCGATACCCTTGGGCGCATGAAACTTGTGCCCCGAGATGGTCATAAGATCCACCGGTAGATCTTTGACTTTCAAATGGATCTTGCCGGCGGCCTGAACCGCGTCCACGTGCAAAGGGATTCCTTTGGCTTTCACAATCGCGCCGATCTGCTCAATCGGAAAGATGACTCCGGTCTCGTTGTTCGCCCACATCACCGAGACAAGCGCGGTGTCGTCCGTCAGAGCCGACCGAAGCTCTTCGGTGTCGAGTCCACCGTTTTCATCGACACTCAGCCAACTCACCCGGTAACCTTTTTTTTCCAAATGCTGACACAAACCCAATACCGCAGGATGTTCCACCTGGGTGGTCACGATGTGGCGCTTATTCGGCCGCGCTTCGAGCACTCCCCTGATCGCAGCGTTATCGCCCTCGGTGCCGCAGCTGGTAAAAATGATCTCGATCGGATCGGTCGCACCGATCAGATTGGCTACCTGCTCCCGCGCGTCGGCAAGGCGTTCCCCCACGGCGCTGCCGAAACGGTGAATACTCGAGGGGTTGCCATAGTGCTCAGTGAGGAATGGCAGCATCGCCTCAGCGACTTCGGGCAAAACCCGAGTCGTCGCGTTGTTATCCAGATAGACTTCCTTGGCCATTATCCTTCACACGAAAAACTTTCGCTTAGCCCACGCTTCCCTCGAGACTGACGCCGAGAAGCTTCTGCGCTTCAACCGCAAATTCCATCGGCAACTCTTTGAATACTTGTTTGCAGAAGCCGTTGACAATCATATTGACCGCATCTTCCGTCGAAATGCCCCTTTGCCGGCAGTAGAACAATTGATCCTCGCCGATTTTCGACGTCGATGCCTCGTGCTCCACCTGCGAGCTATTGTTGAGCACTTCGAGGTACGGAAAAGTATGCGCGCCGCACTGATCGCTCAGGAGCAAGGAATCACACTGTGAATAATTTCTCGCCCCCTTTGCCGGCTTCATGATCTTGACCAATCCGCGATAGGTATTTTGACCATGGCCCGCCGAAATACCTTTGGAGACAATTGTGCTTTTGGTATTTTTGACGATATGGATCATTTTGGTGCCCGTATCGGCTTGTTGATAATTGTTGGTCAACGCCACCGAGTAGAACTCACCGACGGAGTCATCGCCTTGCAGGATGCAGCTCGGGTATTTCCAGGTAATCGCCGAACCGGTTTCCACCTGCGTCCATGAGATCTTCGAGCGTTCGCCCAGGCATTTGCCGCGCTTGGTAACGAAGTTATAGATGCCGCCTTTCCCTTCAGCGTCTCCCGGATACCAATTTTGCACGGTCGAATACTTGATTTGCGCGTCTCGGTGCGCAATGAGCTCCACCACCGCGGCGTGCAACTGGTTCTTATCACGCATCGGCGCGGTGCAACCTTCGAGATAGCTGACCGTCGCACCCTCGTCGGCAACGATCAGTGTACGCTCGAACTGGCCGGTTTCCGCCGCATTGATGCGGAAATAGGTCGATAGCTCCATCGGACAGCGCACACCTTTGGGGATGTAGCAAAACGAGCCGTCGCTAAACACCGCCGAATTGAGTGCTGCAAAGAAATTGTCGGTGTACGGCACAACTGAGCCCAAATACTTCTCCACCAGCTCCGGATGATTTTGCACCGCTTCGGAAAAAGCACAGAAGATGATCCCCAGGTCCGCAAGCTTACTTTTAAACGTTGTCGCCACTGAAACACTGTCGAACACCGCATCCACCGCGACGCCCGCGAGCAGTTCTTGTTCTCGTAAGGGAATCCCGAGCTTCTCGTAGGTTTTGATCAGCTCGGGGTCGACCTCCTCGAGATTCCTGGGTCGATCCCCCTTG
>DATIEH010000211.1:0-14737 GCA_035455905.1 Binatia bacterium
TCTATCAACCCACGGCGACGCCGGCCTTCCCCAGTCCAATCGTCAATTATTCCGTTGCTGATTTTTCCGACGTTCCATTGCTAGCAAGCACACCCGATGTGTCGGAAAATTCTTCTGAGCCAGCAATCACGCCCGTGCGAAATCCGCTCGCTCAATCGAGTGCTACACCGCCACTCTCCCCCTTCGAATCGATCGCGGCGAAATCAGAGCACGGCAGCAGTGAAGAACTCAGTTGGCAATCTTCGCAATCGTCTCACCGAGCAAGCCACCCAGCACCGCCACGCATTCCCACCGATAACCGACTGCTCGAACTCCTGGATCAGGCCTTTGAAAAAGCTATCGTCGAACCCGCGGAACGCCGCCGTCTCCAGTTTTCTAAAGAGGTCATCGACAACGCCAGGGTCCAGCATTTCGTGCGCTACTATTCCAGCACCGGGAAGACGCGCTTCCAAGAATTGCTTGCCCGCTCGGGGAAGTATATCCCAATGATCGCGAAGGTACTGAGCCAGGAAGGTTTACCGGAAGAGCTCGGTTATCTTCCTCTGCTCGAGAGCGAATTCATCGCCACCAACATCTCGCGCGCGGGCGCCGTCGGACTCTGGCAATTTGTCGCGAGCACAGCGCGTCAATATGGTCTGCGGATCGACGAATGGATCGATGAACGGCGCGATCCGGTGAAATCCACCCGGGCGGCGGCGCGCTATCTTAAAGATTTGCATGACTATTATGGCCGATGGTATCTCGCCGCCGCAGCCTACAATGCGGGACCGACAATAGTTGATCGAGCTCTGCAGCAGAGTGGCGCCAAAGACTTCTGGAGCATCAAACGAAAGTCCCAATTAAGCGAAGAAACCCGGAACTTCGTGCCCAAGTTTGTCGCCATCGCACTGATTGCGATGGATCCGAAGAAATACCGGTTTGACGACATTGGCGATCATCTGCCGTTGGATTATGACGAAGTCGAGTTGAAAGCTCCCATGACTCTAGCGGCCATCGCCCGCACGGCGGAAACAGATCTTATGACGCTCAGAGCTCTGAATCCATCATTGCTGCGCGATACCACGCCGCCCGGCGAATCTGGTTTTCGCGCGAATCTGCCGGTCGGAAAGTCGGCTACTTTTCTGGCCGCCGCGGACGACAAGCCCGCCGAGAAGATAACTGAACCCGTCGGCGTGTGACTCATGAAGTCAAAAAGGGCGAGACTTTGTTTTCGATCGCGCGGCGCTATGGTCTTGAAGTCGGCGCCCTTATGAATTTGAACGGGCTCTCGACTGCGCGTTTAAGAATCGGCCAGAGATTAATGGTCTTTCTGCAGGAGTTTCGCGGTACGCTCCGTTAGTTCAGGAACGCTTTGCCATCGGAACGTAATCGCGCACTCGCGGCCCGAGATAAACTTGTTTCGGACGCGCGAGTTTCTGATCGGAATCCGTCAGCATCTCTTCCCATTGAGCGATCCATCCGGACGTGCGTGGAATCGCAAACAGCACTGGAAACATGTCCATCGGCAGCCCCATCGATTGATAAATCAGTCCTGAATAGAAGTCCACATTGGGATAGAGCTTGCGTTTGATAAAGTAGTCGTCTGAGAGCGCGATCCGTTCAAGCTCGAGCGCGATGTCGAGCAAGGGATTGCGGCCTGTGACCTCGAAAACTTGGTCGGCGACTTCTTTGATTATTTTGGCGCGAGGATCGTAATTTTTATAGACTCGATGGCCAAAGCCCATCAATCTTCCCTCGCCCCCCTTCACCTTTTTGATAAACTCGGGCACATGATCTTTTGAGCCAATTTCCATCAGCATGCGCAGCACCGCTTCATTTGCGCCACCGTGCAACGGTCCATACAGAGCGGCCGCGGCAGCAGCCACTGCCGAATACGGATCGACCTGGGAACTGCCGACACCGCGCATGGCATTGGTGCTGCAATTTTGCTCATGATCCGCATGCAGGATGAAAAGAATATCGAGCGCGCGCTCAAGCACTGGATTCGGCTTGTATTTGAGCTCGGTCATCTTAAACAGCATGTTCAAAAAATTTCCGGAATAGCTCAAATCGTTGTCCGGGTAAGAATAGGGCAGGCCGAGACTGTGGCGATAGGCGAATGCGGCCAGGGTCGGCATTTTGCTGATCAGACGGTAAGTTTGATCGCGCCGCGATTTAACGTCAAAAATTTTCTTTGCCTCGGGATAAAACGTGGATAGCGCGCCCACTGTGCTGATCAGCACGCCCATGGGATGGGCTTCATGGTGAAAACTGTCGATTACTCTTTTTATGTTCTCATGGATGATGGAATGAAACGTGACATGATGGGTCCAGTCTTCGAGCTGGGATGCCGTCGGCAGTTCGCCGTGAAGAATTAAATACGCGGTTTCTAAATACGAGCTTTTTTCAGCCAGTTGCTCGATGGGATAGCCGCGGTATCGTAAAATCCCTTTGTCGCCATCAATATAGGTGATTTTGCTCTGACATGACGCTGTATTCATGAATCCGGGATCGTAACTGACGATGCCGTCGTCCTCAGTGACTCTGATTTGAAACAGGTCCGTCGCCTTCACCGCGCCGTTTTTAATCGGAATCTCGTACTGCTTCCCGGTCCGGTTATCAATAATGGTCAAAGTCTCTGAAGCCATTGCGCCTGCCTTTCAAGTTTCCTTTTAGACTATCCCTATGCGCCGGTCAACCACGCGTCAGACCGCTGGTTCCTCGGATCTCCAAGTGATTTTCCATTGGTAATCTTGCCTTTCAAAGCCGATCATCATGGCGGGAAGAAACTCAACCACAGCACGGTTTGGATCGCCGCTTGTCAGCAATGCCGCGAGCCGATTGAGATAGGGCAAGTGACCGACGAGTGCAATCGGATGATCCATCAGGTCGAGCTCGGCTTTCACAATCGCCGGATCATCTTCGGGCAATAAGCCAACATGCAAATCCAGGCCGAGCGGCGGCGCCAGAATCTCGGCGAGTATCTGCGCGGTCTCGAAGGCTCGTAAGATTCCTGAATGGTAAATCGCCGAGATTTGAATGTTACGAGCGAGCGCCAAATGCGCCGTCCGCTGAACGTCCCGTCGTCCTTTCGTAGAGAGCGGCCGTTTAGGATTATCCATTTCGGCAACAGCATCACCGTGCCGAATCAGATATGCGTCCACGATCGCGCTTACCTCTGGTAAGTTCAGACAAGGAATCCGGCTGACGCCAGGATGGCGCTGCTGATACTCAGCGTCTGTTCTCTCTCTCGCAGTTGAAAAAAACCGTTGTTCATATAGTATGCCGCTCAACAATTTGCAATCATCTCTCCCATCCGATTCGTCCGCTGTGATCGAGTTTCGCAAGGTGAACAAATGGTTCGGCGCGCTTCATGTCCTCAAGGACATCGATCTCTCGGTCGAAGCCGGCAGAGTATTCGTGGTTTGTGGGCCCAGCGGTAGCGGCAAAAGTACTCTGATTCGTTGCATCAATCGGCTGGAAACCTTTCAATCCGGTTCTCTTACCGTCGATGGCTTGTCTTTGGCGGATGCCCAACTCGACCCCGTACGGCTGCGCGCCAACGTCGGCATGGTATTTCAATCTTTTAATCTGTATCCGCACATGACGGTGCTTCGTAACATCACCCTGGCGCCGATTAAAGTGAAAGGACTTGCGGAAGCCGAAGCTAAAAAAATTGCCATGAATCTTCTGGAACAAGTTGGCATTCCGGACAAAGCAGATGCCTTTCCGGCGCACCTTTCCGGGGGACAGCAACAGCGCGTCGCCATCGCCCGAGCGCTCGCGATGAATCCGAAAATAATGCTTTTCGATGAGCCGACCTCAGCCCTGGATCCGGAGATGATCAACGAGGTTCTTGAAGTGATGACGGGGCTCGCCCGGGATGGCATGACGATGATGGTCGTAACCCACGAGATGGGTTTTGCCCGGCGTGTCGCGCACCGCATCGTGTTTATGGATCAGGGGCAGATCGTTGAAATCGGTGAGCCCGCGACGTTCTTCGCTGCGCCGCAATCGGCGCGCGCTCAACAGTTCTTAAGCAAAATTCTTTCTCATTAGGAGTTTACTATGATACGCGCTCGATGCCTCGGTGTTTGGGTTATCCCGATTTTGCTTGCATCCTTTCGTCCTGTCAGCGCTCAACCGACTCTCGAAAAAATCGATAAGAGCGGCGTTCTTATAATCGGCACCCGCACGGGATCACCGCCGTTTGCCTATGTCAATAAGAACAACGAATGGGTCGGCTTTTCGATCGAACTGGTGGAGAAGGCCGTCCTTCCCGCGCTCGCCAAGAAGCTCAACAAGCAAATTCGGCTGGAAAAAAAGGAATCGGCGCCGCAGACCCGGATTCCACTGCTGACATCGAACGCCGTGGATCTTATCGCGGAAACCATGACCGATACCCAGTCCCGGCGTGATCAAGTTGATTTTAGCTTGACCTTCTTTGTCACGGGCGCTCAATTTCTAGTGAAGAAAGGCACCCCGATCAAAAACATCCAGAGCGTCGCGGGCAAACGAATCGCCGCTCAACAAGGATCTACCAACGCAAAAATTATTCGCGAGCGCGTCCCCACTGCGAAATTGCTCGAATTTCCCGATCAACCCGCTGCATTTCAGGCCTTGGCGCAAGGACAGGTGCAGGCTTACACGAACGACGGAGTTCAGCTCGCCGGCTTGCGCGCAAAAGCACCCAGGCCCGATGAATGGAACGTGGTGGGTGAATTCTTTTCTTACGAGCCCTACGGCATGGCCCTGAGGAAAAACGACTCCGATTTTCGTCAAGTGGTGAACATCGGCTTGATGGATGCCATCTCGTCTGGTCTCTACTTTCAACTGTACGACAAATGGTTCGGCGTCAAAGGCGAAGTGCCCTATCCGCTCTCTTCTGAAACCAAGCGTTTCTTGGAGATGCAAGTCGTGCCCAAATAACCTCGGGGACGACTTGCATCCGTTTTCCATTCGTCTTTTTCACCTCGTGTTTCTCGCGTTTATCTTAAAATGACCTATCGCTTCACCTGGAACATTCTATGGAGCGGGCAAACCGGCGGCTGGTTGCTCCAGGGTGTCATAACGACCCTGGAGATTTCTGCCATCGCATGGCTGCTTGCGATCGCGCTGGGGTTGCTCTCGGGCGCTCTGCGCACCGCGCCGGCTCTGCCTTTACGCTGGATCGGCGCCGGCTACGTCGAATTTTTCCGCAACGTCCCTCTGCTTGTCTGGATGTTTTTCTGGTATTTCGCGGTTCCACCGTTCTTGCCGCAAGTGCTGCAGGATTGGCTGCTCGAGCACGGCGCTGAGTTTTGGGCGGGAGTGTTAGCGCTCGGCGTATATCACGGCGCCCGTTTTTCAGAGGTGATCCGTTCGGGGATTCAGGCAATTCCAAAAACGCAGTTTGAAGCGGCGCTATCGACTGGGCTTACGCTATTGCAGGCTTACCGGTTGATCATCATTCCCATTGCGCTGCGTTTAATCGTGCCCCCTGCGACAAACGAGACACTCAACCTGCTGAAAAATTCATCCGTGGCGTTAACCATTGGCGTAGCCGAGTTGACGTTTCAAACTCGCCAAATCGAAACCTACACCGCCAAGGCATTCGAAGCGCTGGCCGCCGGAACGATTATCTACCTTGTCCTATGCCTGGCAATTGCTTTGTTGATGTCGCAGATCGAACGGCGCACTGCCATTCCCGGCATGATCGCGCGCGGCGCAGGAGAATCCTAAGATATGGATCTCCGGGTGATCACCGAAAACTTCAGGTTTCTTATACTCCAAGGTTTTATCGGCCTAGGCGCATTCGCCGGCGGCACCCTTCGCCTTGCGATTCCGGCGATTTTTTTCGGATTCATACTCGGAATCTTCATTGGCCTCGCACGTCTGGCGCGTTCGCGTTGGATTCATTTTCCGGCGACAGTCTACGTTGAGTTTTTTCGCGGCGTGCCGCTCGTGATGGTGATTTTTTGGTTTTGGTTCATGATTCCTACAATCATCGGCAAGTCGCTGCCGGAGTATAGCGTCGCGCTGACCGCCTTCGTCGTTTTCGAAGCGGCTTACTTGGCGGAAATCGTCCGCTCCGGAATACAATCGGTGCCGCGTGGTCAAGGCGAGGCCGCCATCGCCACCGGTCTGACGCGCCATCAGACGATGCGGCTTGTGATCTTACCGCAAGCGTTGCGCAATATGATTCCTGCGCTGGTCACTCAGTTTATCGTGCTGCTCAAAGACACCTCGCTGGCATCGATTATCGGCTACGTCGATCTCACCAAAGCGGCACAAATCGTCAACAATCGGGAAATACGTCCATTCGAGCTCTATCTATTTATTGCCATCGTTTACTGGGCCTCGAGCTACGGCATGTCTCAGTTGGCGCGTCGTTGTGAACGCCGCATGAACCCGAGTCTGTCGTAATTAATCGGTGCCGCGGCACATTCAAGGTTGCCGCGGTGAGCGCGCATTGCTACCATCGTAGGCCAGTGTCGGTTTTTTCGCCGTCCAACTCAATGCTGTTCTTGAAAGACACGCCGATTCATCAGATTCTCCCGATGAACGAGATGATTGGCGCCATCGAGGAAACTCTTAAAGAAGTTGCCCTCGGCCGTGGCCACGAGCTCCCGCGGCGGCGTATTCATCACCCCAACCGGATGATTTTCGGACTCTTGCCCGGCTCGGTGCACGGCGTAATGGGCGCCTATCTACAAACCGACCTGGACCGCCGGATTCATCGCGAAACTGTGATTTTGTACAGCGTGGAAAGCGGTGCGCCGCTCATTCTGTTTCAAGATTGCGCGATCAATGAAAATCGCACCGCGGCAGCAGGAGCGGTCGGCGCCAAATTGTTGGCACGGAAAGAGGCGAGCCGCGCCGCCGTTTTCGGAAGCCAGGTTCATGCCGAAACGCAACTCAAGGCGCTCGCGGCGGTTAGAAATTTGACAGAGGTGCGGGTTTTCAGTCCGAACGCCACACGCCGGGCCGCCTTCGCGGAGAAACTCGGCCGCGAGCTTCAAATTGCCGTCCTACCTGCTTCCAGCGCTGACCAAGCTTTGGCAACGGCCGATGTCGTGATTACGGCGACCAACTCCACGACGCCGGTATTTGACGGAAGATTACTTCGGGAGGGTACTCACATTACATCGATTGCCAACGGGGACAAAACCCGAATCCGTCAGGAGATCGACGAACTGACGCTGCGCCGAGCCGCGCCGGTTTTTATTACCTCCAAGATGACGGTCTGCGCCAATGAAAGCGACATTTTTCGTGGGGTCAGAGACGGAGTCATTTCCTGGCAACAGGTGCATGAAATCTCGGATTTGCTTCTGGGAAAAGTTTGCGGGCGCACCGATGAACGGCAGATTACGCTGTTTAAGCTCCAAGGGACGGGCATTATGGATGTGGCTATTGGACGTTGCGCCTACGAAAAAATAAAGAACGGGGATCTCGCCCAACGGCTCTAATCGCACGATCCAGGACGCAAACGATGGCTCATTATGACATGTTGGTGATTGGCTCCGGGCCGGCCGGCCAAAAGGCGGCAATTCAGGCCGCCAAAATCGGCAAAAAGGTCGGCGTCATCGAACGCAAAAAAGTTGCCGGCGGGATCTGCATCAACACTGGAACGATTCCGAGCAAATCGCTGCGCGAAGCGGTCTTGTTTCTATCCGGCTTTCGCCAGCGCAACCTTTACGGCGCCAGCTACCGGGTGAAGAAAGACATTACCTTCGAGGACCTTGCTCAACGATGCGATCACGTCATCAAGGCCGAACAGGAAGTGATTCAAAACCAGTTGCTTCGGAACTCTGTCCATTTCATCATCGGCACGGCGTCATTCCTCGATGCACACCGGCTTTCGATCAAGCAGGAATCAGAGACAAACGAGCACACCGCCGACTATATTGTCATTGCCGTCGGCACGGAGCCCGCGCGCCCGCCTGAGATTCCCTTCGATGACGAATCCATCATCGACAGTGATAGGTTGCTTTCCCTCAAGCAGTTGCCCAAATCCTTGACGATTGTTGGGGGCGGCGTCATCGGCTGCGAGTACGCCTCCATTGTTGCGACCTTGGGGATCCCCGTCGTGCTGGTCGAGCGCAGGCCGCGCCTTCTTGAATTTGTCGATAGCGAGCTGATCGAAGCGTTGCAGTATCAAATGCGCAATGTCGGCGTGACTTTTCGCTTCAACGAGGAAGTGGTCGGCATTCAAAAATCCGCCGATCATTCGGTCTCGATCCAGCTGAAGAGCGGCAAAAAAATCAGCGCGCCGCTTTTGATGTATTCGATCGGCCGCGTCGGCGCAACCAAAGATCTCAATCTCCAGAGCATCGGCATCACGCCTGATGAGCGCGGCCGGCTAAAAGTGAATGAAAACTATCAGACCGCGCTCAACCACGTTTACGCGGTTGGCGACGTGGTAGGCTTTCCCGCTCTGGCTTCGACATCCATGCAGCAGGGGCGTCATGCCGCGTGTCATGCGTTCGGCCTGGCTTGTGATCTCTCGACACACCTCTTGCCCTACGGGATTTTTACCATCCCGGAGATCTCGATGGTGGGAAGAAACGAAGATGAATTGACCCGAGACGGTGTGCCTTACGAGATTGGCGTGGCGCGGTATCGCGAAATCGCCCGCGGCCAATTGATCGGCGACACTGTGGGCATGTTAAAGCTTTTATTCCACAGCGAGACCCGCGCGCTCCTCGGTGTCCATGTCATCGGCGAAGGCGCCACCGAGCTCGTGCACATCGGCCAGGCGGTGATCGCCCATGGCGGCAAGCTCGATTACTTCATCGATACTGTGTTCAACTATCCGACTCTCGCCGAGTGTTACAAGGTCGCTGCGCTTGCCGCACTGAACAAATTTTCCAACAGCAGTACCGTTTGCGCAGTTGAATGAAGTAGATCGGCAGAGCCACGTTATGACCTCTGTGCTTTATCGTACCGAATGTTCCGTGACAGCTTAGCCGGACGTCGAGACTTTCTCCGGACGGATTTTATAGATTACTCTGACCTCTCCCGGACCGCGAAAAGGATAACGATCCTTGCCTAGGTATTTTTTGGCAAGGGCGTCGATATGGGCATCTGCGCCTTGTTCGGTGATCTCAACGATCTCACCCCTGACTGCAATGTACCGATAGGCATTTTCTGGATCCTGGATCGAAAGCGCGACCCGTTTGTCGCGGCGCATGTTCTTGTCTTTGAGACGACCTTTGGCGGAATTCACTCGGACATGGCTGCCGTCGTAATCGACCCAAACCGGCGTCACTTGCGGACTGCCATCGGGCATGCAGGTGGCCAAATGCGCAAATGCCACTTTGGTAAAAAGATCTTTAAAGCTCTCAGGAATCGTCGCAGCCATGATTCACCTCCTGTAGTTCCGAATCAAAGAAAACAATTGGCCAATTCGGTGGGTTCATTGATGATCACATCCGGGCCTGCGGCGATTAAGTCATCCTTGTCCCCCAGCCCATAAGTAACGCCGCAGGTCATGACCCTTGCACGTTTTCCGGCTTGAATATCAATCTCGCCATCGCCAACCATGACCGCGCGCCCGGGAACTGTCTGAAATTTTTCCAATGCGGCGTTTAACAGCGCTGGATGCGGTTTCTTTTCGGCTGCGCTATCGCCGCCGAAGATAGCGTCAAAACAATTTTCCGCGCCCAAGCCTTTTAGCAGCTTGATAGCGAGCCGGTGGATTTTGTTGCTTACCACTGCGCGTCGCTTACCCCTGAAATCATCGAGCATTTCACGGATCCCCGGATAAAGCACGGTTTGATCAAGCAAGTGTTCTTCGTAATGTTCGAGAAATATGCGCCGGATCTCTTGAAAGTGCTCTGGCGCCGCTTCGGGAACCGCGTGTTTGAGCAGGTGATCAACACCACGCCCGATATGGCCGTAAACCAAGCGCGGCGCCAGTGGTACAAGATCGAATCGGCTGCGGGTAAAGTTCACGGAATTGGCGAGATCCCGTCCTGTATCGGCCAGGGTTCCGTCCAGATCAAACATCATCAAATCGACCGGGCGCTTCACTGTCTCGATTCAAGTTGAAAACGATATTGAAGTCAACGCACTTCGAGAGTCTCTTTGCTCTCCGGCCCGACAATGTTGTAATTTGGGCCCAAGCTTAGGCGCACCTGGAGGGACCATGGAAGTCAAATCGCTGGCTTTAGCTTTTATGCTGTTGGTTGCGAGCGTGTCCGCAGATTCGATCTGGGCCGCAGACAAACTCAACACGGCTTACATCTCGACTACACCAGGTTCTTCGTCCGTGCTGTGGGTCGCCAAGGACGCCAAGATTTTTGACAAGTACGGCATCGACGCGACGATCATTTTTATTTCCGGCAGCATCCGCGGCATTCAATCGATCCTCGCCGGCGAGATTCCCATCGGGGAAGGCGGCGGCCCAGGACTGGCCAGCGCACGACTTGCGGGTGGCGATGTGATCGCCATTGCCGGCAACGTCAACGTCTTGCCTTACTACTTGGTCGCGCAGCCCGCTATCAAAAAACCCGAGGATCTTCGCGGCAAAATCGGTGGCAATCACATTGCCGGTACCACCGCCGAATTCGCGCTCAAAGTGGGGCTTAAGAAGATTGGCATCGATCCGTTCAAGGACGTGAATCTGCGCGTCATCGGCGGATCTATTGAGCGCATGGTGGCGCTGCAGAAGCGCATTGTCGATTTCACGGTCGTCACGGAAGCCGGCAAAGCCATGGCCGAAAAGCTCGGCTATCCGACCGTCGTGGATATGGTGGCGCTAAAGATTCCGTTTCCCCAGAATGGCATATTCACATCAACGAAGCTGATCCGTGATAATCCTGATTTCGTACGCCGATACATGCGCGCCTACGTCGAGGCGATCCATTTTTACAAAACTCACAAAGAAGACACCATCAAGATCATGCGCAAATATTCCCGCGTCGAAGACCGAAAATTTCTCGACGAGGCCTGGGACTGGCACGTAAAGTTTATGCCGGATGCGCCATATCCTCCGGCCGACGGATACCAGCTTGTCCTGCAAGATATGGCGGAAAAAACTCCCAAAGCGGCCCAGGCCGATGTCAAAGAGTACATCGATGCGAGGTTTGTTAAGGAACTAGATGATTCAGGATTTATTAAAGGACTGCGTAAATAGCGGCCCCAGAGTCCTGGTGCAGCCCGTTCAAAAGATTCAAGCCCTTTAAGCCGTCGAAAGTATCTCCCGATTTCGGCAATTCGTAGCTGACGGTTTGAACGGTTTTAATAGCTTGAACGGATTAGATTCTTTTACGCGACGCTTCAAGCACCTGATGCATCGGATCAACATCCACCACCAGAGCCGATAGTTGGAGTTTTTCTTCGCGCAAGCTCTCGGGCACTTGGCTCATCACTTCATCCTCGAGAATGTGATAGACGGGGATCTTAAGGGCCACTCCGGCAAGCGGTCCCGCGTAACTCGGATCACCTTCCGTTACGGTTTCCGCAAAAACTTCCACGCCATTCGCCTCGCCATTGCCTAGGATTACCGTGAGATTTTGCGGACCATACTGGTCCGCCAGGCGCTTGATGACCCCTTGATTCTCAAAGTTCATGGCGCCTGCGGCGGTTCAAACGAAGCACTCTGTGGCTTGGAAAACCACTTCATATCCCGCTCCTTGCAAACATTCGGCAATCACGGGTCCGGGTACTCCGTCGCGTTCGCCGATGGCGATGATTTTTTTTCCTTTGAGCATTTGACCTCCGCTGATAGGTTTGATTTCAAATTTGCCAGCTTAAGCATCGTTCCGGTCGACGAGGAACGAACAACCATCCGAGAGTTGCGTCATCCGGCCAAGAAACAAACTCCCCTTCGCGATCAAAAGCGCATGGCGAATTTGCTTTGCGCGAAGCCTTTCGACAGCGTGACCCAAATAAACGATCGCCGACGGGATGTGGCCTTGAGTCGGCGCATAGCCTAGCATGCCGCGAGTATGGACAAAATCCTCCATTTCGGCCTTTGCGATCTGGCCGCGCATCACTGCCAATGCCGCCAAAGTCAGATAATTTGTCCGCGGCACGTCGCCGCTACCCGATGGTACGGTGATCTCGGGATTGTGAAGTTCCACACCGTAACGATCGACATCCGTCAGCTTCATCCCTAATTTGGCCAGGGGTTTCTCTGCCAAATTTTCCGCCATTGCCTGGGGCGAAGCGCCGGCCCCCACTGGATGGAAAGCAGCGGAATCGAGCCGTACGCACGGCTCGCCAGGTTTTGCCGCAGAAAGAATCACGGCAAAGCTGCCCAGCACATCTTCCAAAACCGGCATGTTCTTTTTCACATGCGACTCGAATTTCATGCCGAGTTTCGCCAATGATCCGCCCGCAACGACGGCGACTCTTTTTGCTACACCGGATTGAACGAGACTCGCAGCCTGCACCACTGCGTACATCGGACCTGCGCAAAAAGCTTTTACGTCGCAACCTGAAGCCTTGATGCAGCCAACTTGCTCGGCAATCGCTTTCGCCAGGTTGCCGCCGCCGCGATTGTAGCGGTCGCCCACCGCCTCTTCCGAGCAACTGATGACAAAATCTATTTCACCGGGGTCGAGGTCGAGCTGCTTACAGAGCGCGCGCAACGAATGCGCCGCTGTCACTTTGGCGGCGAGATTCTCGAGCAGCACCTCGGCAGCTAAACTGGCGTCCTCCGGATGCGCCGCTTCAAACGCGCCGATCAGTCGCTTGCCCGAATATAGCGGTAAAGCACCCTTGTCGCAGAGGGCGTGAATTTCCGTCGTGGAATGCAGTTTCTTTCCAACCACGTTTGGCTGCGCATCCTGATCATGAAACCAATCGTTCTCTAATGAAACAAGGTCGAACTGATCTGCTGCAGCGAGCAGAACATAAAATCTGTTTTGCTCCACGAGATCGCCGAAGCGACCCTGAAAAGTCGCGCCTTCGATCAGTTTGTCGTACCACGGCTTGGGCCAATCGCTAAGCCGCTCGGGAGCGATATTACCGATGTAAGCCTGATGCGGCGCGTAGGCGACGGCGGCATTGAAACCGCGCAGTTTTTGATGCAGTTCGTCACCAAGCGCAGAATTCGCGCGAATTTCTCGCAGCGGTTTCGAACCATACCGTACCAAGTCCGGCACATGGGCCAACGAGTAAAACACGCCTTCAATTCCGACCCGCACCGGTTTGATAAATTCCGCCATCTCGTCAGTCCAAAAAGCGTATTAGGAAATCGACAATTCTAAAATTCAAGGTACTATGACTCACGTTCTTTGGCGTCCACCCGTTGTCTTTTATCGGCTAAACTCCTGATGCCTGACGAACACTTCGGCATCTCTCGGAGCAAAAAACACCAAGCGGACTTCCTCAATGCTTCTTTCGTTTTGCAAGAATTGTTCGATGGTCGTTGATGACACTACGGCCGCCTTATCCATCGGATAGCCGTAAACACCGGTGGAGATCGCCGGAAAGGCAATGCTACGAAGCCCGTTCTCGACGGCAAGCGCAAGCGAGTTCGCATAGCACGCGGCGAGCAATTGAGATTTCGCCTCACCGCCGCTCCCATATACGGGCCCGACCGTGTGAATGACGTGCTTGGCGGGGATTCGGCCCGCAGTGGTGATGACCGCCTCCCCCGTCGGTAAACCATTGGGAAATTTAAGCCGTCGAATTTCGCGACACTCCTCCAATATTGCAGGCCCGCCAGCGCGATGAATCGCACCGTCGACTCCACCGCCGCCCATCAAACTACCATTGGCCGCATTCACGATAGCATCAACGACTTCCTTGGTGATATCACCCACCGTTAAGGCGACCCGACCGTTCAGAAAAGTTCGTGGAGCTTCCATCTTTTGGTTTAGAATGTCGCGGTCAGCAATACGACATGTAATTCTCGATCCAAGCGGTTAGCCCTTCGACGCTGTAATGGCAACTCGTGTTCGCGTTTTGCCAGGCGACTCTGCTCAGTTGTCATTCTGAGAATCCTTTTTTCGCCGACGGCAGGTCAAGATGCTTCGTTGCCGCCAGACTGTGTGATAACTCATGGTGGCGCCGGTTTGTTATTTCTAACGCAGCGAAAGATCCTGCCTTTGCAGTTGCATCGAAGGATAAGATTTCTCGGCTTCGCCTCGAAACTGCCGCTCAGTTGACGTGCATGACAGGTCTTCTGAAATGGCAAACGGGGTTGACAGCGTCGCCGCCCGCGTAGGACTGACTTCATCCCAAGGGCGCGAGTTTTTCCAGGGTCGGCAGCAGTTCCGCAAAGGAATGAATCAGCACCGCCGGCTTTGCGTCTGTTAGAGTTCGTTCGTCGTTGTATGAATGCTCCGTGGCGAGGGCGATCGGGGTAACTTCGAGATAGGTATCCCCCACCTTGCATCCGTGAGCATTATTGCCTGCCCTGATATAAGTCGCGGTTCCCGTAAGTAGAACCAGGCGCATGCGTTTTGGTTTGTGTTTTCGATATAGATAATAAAGCCCCTGCTCCTTGGCGTAGTACGTCTGGTCTCGATCAACGATCTCTTCGAAGTAGCCGCCGATACCGACCCTTTCCATCGCCTGATGCTTATAACGGCGGCCGCCAGTAGTCATCAAGATGTTGCGCAGGCCTGCGGACTTGGTTTCCTTAAGCGAGTTTTCGATGCCCGAGATAAAATCGGGCGGATCGACGTCGAATCTGTGCTTTTGGGCGATCTCAAGAGCGTGTCTGCGGATTTCGACGCGCTTGGCTTCGTTGAAGGGCAGCGAAGAGTCTTGCCGATATTCAGCAGCAAATATCATCGGAATGAGAAACAGATCGAACGGG
>DATIEH010000212.1:0-5860 GCA_035455905.1 Binatia bacterium
CAAAAGGATCTCGATCTTGTATTGACCCGTCACGAACAAGGTGCGGCTCATATGGCGGAAGGTTATGCCAAGGCAACCGGCAGAGCCGGCGTCGTCTTGGTGACGTCCGGTCCCGGTATGACGAACATCGTGACCGGACTCGCCGACGCATATATGGATTCCGTTCCACTGGTCGCGTTTACAGGTCAGGTTTCAACGGATCTTATCGGCAATGATGCGTTTCAGGAGGCGGACAATGTCGGCATTAGCCGGCCGTGTACCAAACACAACGTGCTCGTAAAAGACGTCAACGAATTGGCGCAAACGATCAAAGAGGCTTTCTACATCGCGACTAGCGGCAGGCCGGGACCGGTGCTAGTGGATATTCCCAAGGATGTCAGCACCTCGAAGGCAGAATTTAAATACCCGGAAAAAGTCAATCTGCGCGGCTACAATCCGACGGTCGGTGGTAACAAGAACCAGATCAGGCAAGCTGCCGAAGAAATACTGAAAGCGAAGAAGCCGATTATCTACGTGGGTGGCGGAGCGGTTTTTTCCGATGCCGGGCAAGAGATTTTCGAACTCGCGGAAATTACCCAGATTCCGGTGACGATGACATTAATGGGTCTCGGTAGTTTCCCGGGTAATCATCCCTTGTCGCTTGGCATGCTCGGGATGCACGGCGGCTATTGGACGAACATGGCGATGCATTACGCCGATCTCCTGATCGCGGTCGGTGCGCGCTTTGACGATCGCGTGACCGGCAAGCTTTCTGAGTTCTGTCCGGAGGCGCGCGTCATTCATATCGATATCGATCCGACTTCGATCAAGAAAACCTTTCATGCGCACATTCCCATCGTCGGCGATGTCAAGGCCGTTTTGCGACAGCTAAACGTGATTTTGCGATCGCTTGACGGTAATTCTGCGCAAATTGCCGCGCAACGAAAGCCGTGGATTCAGCAGATCGAGGAGTGGAAGCGAGCTCATCCTCTCGCTTACAAGCAGGACGACAAGGTCATCAAACCGCAGTTCGTCGTTGAAAAGCTCTACAGCCTGACGAAGCACGAAGCGATCGTCGCCACGGATGTCGGTCAACACCAGATGTTTGCGGCGCAATATTTCAAAGGCAGCCGGCCGCGGACTTGGTTGACCTCGGGTGGACTGGGCACGATGGGCTTCGGGTTTCCGGCAGCCATTGGCGCCCAGGTCGCATTTCCCGATCGGCAAGTCGTCTGTATAACCAGCGAAGGCAGTTTTCAGATGAACTTGCAGGAGTTGGTAGTCGCGGCTGAGCGCAAGCTGCCTGTGAAAATTGTTTTGCTCAACAACGGAGTTCACGGCATGGTGCGCCAATGGCAGGACCTTTTCTATGAAGGTCGCTATTCCGCGAGTATCCTCGGCACGTTACCGGATTTCGTGAAGCTGGCAGACGCCTATGGTATTCCTGGATTGCGCGCCGTCAAGCCCGCTGAGGTGGAACCGGTTTTGAAGGAGGGGCTCAAACAGAAAGGACCGGTCCTCATGGATATCCATACCGATCCTTATGAAAACTGCTACCCGATGATTCCCGCGGGCGGCGCGCAGCACCAGATGATGCTTGAGGATCCTCCCGAGCTCAAGGTAGCGAAAAAAGGTGGAGCACATAAGAGAAAGGTTGATGAGGGGGAGGGCGTACTTCCTGCCTGATGATTTTCACGAATGGAACATATTATATCGGTTCTTGTGGAGAACAAATTCGGCGTCCTCGCCCGAGTTGCGGGGCTATTTAGCGCCCGCGGCTACAATATCGAAAGCTTATCCGTCGCTCCAACGTTAGACCCGACCACCTCGATGATCACGATCGTCACCGTCGGCGATGATCGGATCATCGAACAAATTATGAAGCAGCTCAATAAAGTGGTTGAGGTGCTGAAAGTCGTCGATCTGACAGAAACCCATTTTCTCGATCGCGAAACCGCGCTGATCAAAGTTCATACGAAACCCGAGCACCGGGACGAAGCGATTCGATTAGCCGAGATTTTTCGCGCCAAGATCGTCGATTCGTCAGCCAACACATACACCATCGAAATTACCGGCGATGTCGACAAAGTCGAAGCTATGATCAACATGCTCAAGCCCCTTGGCATCAAAGATTTGGTCCGTACCGGTCGCATCGCGATCTCCCGCGAAACTACGCGGACCGCCTCACCACGGCGTGAGCCCGCTTTGTTGAAAAGCTAAAATTCCGCGCAGACTATGAGATGTGCTCGCCGTAGTTGCTGGAGCCGCTTCGCGCTAAAAGTTTTTAGCTAAGCGGAACCGCGCGGGCCCGGCGAATTTCTGATTCAGTTACTGAGTTGTCTTGATAAGCTGAAGAGGAACACGTGTAAAAGCTTCACGTAGCGCTCTCGCTTACATTTTGTAAGTACTCGACTTGCCGTCGATTGATTTGACTTGCCACTCCTCGCTCGGCATATTAGAAGCTTCACAATAGGAGAACTAGCGAATGCAAGTCTATTACGATCGAGACGCCGATCTCGGCGTTCTCAGAGGGAAAAAGATCGCAGTGCTTGGATACGGGAGTCAGGGTCATGCCCATGCGAACAATCTCCGTGACTCTGGCGTTGAAGTTGTTGTGGGCCTTCGACGGGGCAGTAGCTCATGGCCGAAGGCCGAAACTGCCGGCCTGAAAGTACTGGAAACGGCTGAAGCTGCTGCGGCCGCCAATATTGTGATGATTCTGTTGCCTGACGAATTACAAGGCGAAGCATACGAAAAGGAAATTAAACCGGGACTCAAGAAAGGCAATTATGTCGCGTTTGGGCACGGTTTTAACATTCACTTCAGAAGGATCGTGCCACCGCCCGATGTCAATGTCTTCATGGTTGCTCCTAAAGGTCCCGGACACTTGGTGCGCAGTGAATATCAAAAAGGCCGGGGCGTCCCCTGTTTGTTGGCAGTACAACAGGACCCGACCGGGGATACAAAACAGGTTGGCTTGGCTTACGCGAGCGCTATTGGCGGTGCCAGAGCCGCGGTAATTGAAACGACGTTCAAAGACGAAACCGAAACCGATCTGTTCGGCGAACAATCAGTTTTATGCGGCGGGCTTTGCGCGCTGATTCAGGCTGGCTATGAGACTCTAGTCAACGCGGGTTACCCGCCGGAAATGGCCTATTTCGAATGCGTTCACGAAGTGAAGCTGATCGTGGATTTGATCTATGAGGGCGGTTTGACCAACATGCGTTATTCGATCAGCAATACAGCAGAGTATGGTGACCTAACCCGGGGGAAAAGAGTTATCGGACCCGAGGTACGCCAGGCGATGCAGAAGATTCTCCAGGACATTCAGTCCGGTAAATTTGCCGATGAATGGATCGACGAGTATAAATGCGGTATGCCACATTTTACCGAATTGCGTAAAGAGGCGGCCAATCATCCTCTGGAGAAGGTCGGCGAAAACTTGCGTGCGATGATGCCCTGGTTGGCGCAGAATCGATTAGTGGACAAGACTCGAAATTGATCATTGCGTTCGCTCTGATTGAGTAATTTGTGAAGCCGGATGAAAATCGCACGGGAAGGTTACCCGCTTATTTTGGCGGCGGCGGCGCTAACGGTTTTGGCTTTTGTGCTCGGTGGCAACCCAGCCGGCGTCGTTTTGTTGGTCGTAACGCTCGGGGTCACGGCGTTTTTTCGCGATCCAGACCGGGTTATTCCCGCTGGCGAGGGACTGATTGTCTCTCCCGCTGATGGCAGAGTTGTGAGCGTTGTAAGTCTTAAACCGGACTCCAACTCCGCCACTACGGCTACACGAATAAGTATTTTTCTTTCGCCGCTAGACGTGCACATCAACCGCATTCCGGTTACGGGAAACGTTGAGGAAGTCACCTATCAACGCGGGAAATTCATGGCCGCCTATAAAGACGAAGCCTCGAGTCGAAACGAGCAAAATACCGTCAAACTCGCTGATGACCGAGGCAGACGGCTACAGGTCGTACAAGTGGCCGGCGTTGTGGCCCGGCGGATCGTATCGCGGGTTTATGCGGGCCAGCAGGTTCAGCGCGGCGAGCGCTTTGGGCTCATAATGTTCGGCTCACGAACAGACACCTATTTGCCTGGCCACTGCAAAATCGAAGTGGCCGAAGGACAGCGCGTCAAGGGAGGAGAGACGATCTTGGCGAGGTTTGTATGACCGCGATCAATTCTCAAGAGCCGAATCCAGTGCCGGACAGCGGCAAAGTTCGTCTGCTCCGACGCCGCACCCGTCAGCAGCGCTTGCCGTTACGACAGCGGATGCCCAAGGACAAGCTCCGACGGGGCGTTTACTTGATTCCGAGCTTGTTCACGGCCGGCAATCTGATGTGTGGTTTTTTCTCGATCATTGCGACATTTCGCGGTGACTATGTCAATGCCGCGTTGTTGATCCTGTTGGCGAATGTTTTCGACGGCATCGATGGCTATGCGGCACGCCTGACTCGAACCACCAGTCAGTTTGGCGTCGAGTTCGATTCTCTTGCCGATGTCGTTTCGTTCGGCGTCGCTCCGGCGGTTCTGGTCTATCTCTGGGCACTGGTGCCGTGGGAGACATGGGGTTGGCTTGCGGCATGTACCTACGTCGTTTGCGGAGCGCTCAGGTTGTCTCGTTTCAACGTTCAGGCAGTCGGTGTTTCGAAGGGCCATTTTGTCGGACTGCCGATTCCCGCAGCCGCGCAAATGATCACGTCAACGGTGGTGCTGTATTATTACTTGGGTGGAGAAGGATCACCGAGCCGGCACCTGACCCTCTTACTTGTTATCTATGGACTTGCCGCCTTGATGGTGAGCAACGTCCCCTATTTCAGTCTCAAAAATACTGATCTCAAAAGGCGCCATCCCGTGTGGATGTTGGTTTCCGGATTCATTTTGATTACACTGATCATTGCTGAACGGCACGTTATGTTCTTTATGATCGTCTTACTGTACACGTTATCTGGTCCTTTGTTATGGTGCTTAGGCACTTCTAAGCGCCGACGGGAGAGGAGACGGGAGGCGGCACGACCCATGCCGTAAAATTCTGGCTCTGTCTTAAGAATGAAGTACTCCCGTTGGCTCCGCCGCGGGAGTTTTTGTTTCTAGGCGAGCCAGCGGATCAACCCTCGAGGATAACAAAATGGCAAATATTGAGAACCGAAACGTAGTACAGATTTTCGATACGACCTTGCGCGATGGCGAGCAGTCGCCGGGCGCGAGTATGACGGCGGAACAAAAAGTCATAATCGCCCGGCAGTTGGAAAAGCTTGGTGTCGATGTCATTGAAGCCGGGTTTGCCGCATCTTCGGACGGCGATTTCGAGTCGGTCCGGAAAGTTTCCAGGGAATTGAGCCGGCCACGCGTGGTCAGTTTGGCGCGTGCGCAGGACGGAGATATCGAGCGCGCGTTGAAAGCGGTGGAGCAAGCGAAAAACCCCGGAATTCACACGTTCATTGCCACTTCCAATATTCATTTGCAACACAAGCTGAGAATGAACCGTGAGCAGGTGCTCGAAGCGGCTGTGAAAGCGGTGGCCAAGGCCAAGCAATACACCGATTATGTCGAGTTCTCGGCCGAAGACGCGTCGCGCAGTGATCCGGAGTTCTTGATTCAGATCTTTCGAGAAGTCATTCGCGCCGGTGCCAAAGTGATCAATGTTCCGGATACCACCGGTTACGCCATTCCTTCGGAGTTCGGCAGTTTGATCGCGAATTTGATCGAGCGCACCGCCGGTGGCGATCGGGTCATTTGGAGCGCCCATTGTCACAATGATCTTGGCCTCGCTGTGGCTAATTCCCTCGCCGCTGTTCATAACGGCGCGCGGCAAATCGAATGCACCATCAACGGCATCGGCGAGCGCGCCGGCAATACTTCATTGGAAGAAGTCGTGATG